>CAYORP010000106.1:0-2702 GCA_964406415.1 uncultured bacterium | reverse complement strand
TTTTTCTCCTGTATTAACCGGATTATGGGGACTGCCATCCGGAGCAATTTCAGCACTTCTGGTAGGATTTTTAAGAAAAGATGTAGCAGTGGGCATGCTGGGACCTCTTGACCTTACTATCAAACAATTGATTATCGGCTCTACTATTCTGGCAATTTATTTTCCCTGCGTCGCCACCTTTATTGTACTGGTAAGAGAACTGGGAGCAAAAGATATGTTTAAATCGGCTCTTATCATGATACTGGTTACTTTAATTGTAGGAAGTTTATTAAACCTGCTGCTGCCTGGCGTTTAGCGCAGAGTATAAAAATGGAAGGAAAAAACAAAATACTGGAAGAAATTAAAAAACTCCTTCAGCAAATAAATTACGGGCAGGTGATGATAACTATACACAATTCAAAAGTGTACAGGCTGAAAAAAGAAAACTATAAAAATTGAATTTTGTGCATACCGACTGGACAACCGAAGGTAGCAAAGGAGCTCCACGGGCGAGCCCGTGGCCTTCTGCAAAGGCGGGTAAACACCGCTTTTATGTGGACTTTTTAGTTGGGGAAAACAGAGCCGGTTTTGAAGATGAATGGTAGGTTTTCATTACCTATGAACACGCGTTTAATATATACTTGACAATTTTTTTACATATGCTATAATATATTGAAAATAAAGATATTTATTGCTTATCTTAATGTTGAACTCGTGTTCAAAATGAGGGGATAATGCCTACTATCACCAGAAAGGACGTCGCTAAAAAAGCAGGGGTTTCCGAAGCAACTATTTCCCGGGTCATGAATAACTACCCCCATGTTAAAAACTCTATCAGGAGACGTGTTCTTTCTACTGCGAGAGAACTGGACTATTTCCCGAATGGCATTGCAAGAGCACTGGCGATGCAAAAAAGCGGCAATATAGGGTTTGTACTTCCAGACAAAATGAAACAAGGAATATGGAATCCTTTTTATTCGAAGGAGCTGGAAGGTGTTGAACAGGAAGCGCAAAGGCATAATTATCACCTGATATTTTCCTTCCTGAAAGAACATTCGCATAAAATTCCTTCCGATGTAGATGGGAAAAAGGTAGATGGTATTCTGCTGGTCGGCAATATTGAAAAGGATGTTATCTTTATGCTGAAAGAAAAAGAAATTCCTCTGGTTCTTGTCGACAACCGGATAGAAGAGGGGAACGTTAACTGCGTTGTGATAGACAACATTCAGGGAGCCAGAGAGGCAACAGAGCATTTAATAAGACTCGGTCATAAAAACATATCTTTTCTCGGTGGAGAACTTTCAATACCTTCAATAAAAGAAAGGTTTGCAGGATACAAACAGGTGTTAAGGGAAGCAGGTATGGCTTATCCACAACCCATAAGAACAAATGGACTGAATTTTGAGGATGGGTACAAAGCCATGCGTAAAATTCTTCCTTCCAATCTGTCAATGAGTGCTGTTTTTGCCGCAAACGATTCACTTGCAGCAGGTGCAATGAAAGCAATTATGCAAAAAGGATTAAGGATACCGGAAGATATCAGTGTTGTGGGATTCGACGATATCGACCTTGCCTTTCAGATACATCCCGGGGTGACCACAGTGAGGGTTCCCAAACAAAAAATGGGACAGATGGCAACAAAGAGGCTTCTGGAAATTATCAAAGACAAAAAACAAAAACCTGTGGATTTAACAGTAAGCGTTGAACTGGTCATCAGAGAATCTACAGGCAGACCATATCCGGAGAGTAAATAAAATGAGGGTTGAAACAAAAGTTGCAAGTAAGGCATTACCGAATATTCCGTGGGAAGAAAAGCCGGAAAATTGTAATGATGTAGTATGGCGTTCTGCACATAATCCCATTATCCAACGCGATTTAATCCCATCTTCTAACAGTATTTTTAACAGTGCTGTCGTACCTTTTAATGGAGAATTCTACGGGATTTTCCGGTGCGACGATAAGAGACGTCATATGGATATTCACCGTGGAAAAAGCAAGGACGGTATCTCATGGAATATTGATAACAACCCTGTTGAATTTATACGTTCACATCAGGACATTCCTGCCGGTGCTTATAAGTATGACCCCCGTATCTGCCGTATTGAAGACAGGTATTATATTACATGGTGCAATGACTACTTCGGGCCAACTATTGGCCTGGCATATACAGACGACTTCAAGACCTTCCATCAGATGGAAAACATTACCCTTCCGTATAGCCGCAACGGTGTTTTGTTCCCGCGTAAAATAAACGGACGATTTGCCATGTTGAGCCGTCCGAGCGATAAAGGACATACGCCGTTCGGAGATATTTTTTACAGTGAGAGCCCTGACCTGCGTTACTGGGGTTGCCATCGCCATGTGATGGGCACTGCAGAAGGCTGGCAGAACACCAAGGTTGGTGCGGGCCCCGGACCTATTGAAACGACAGAGGGCTGGCTTCTGATTTATCATGGAGTTCTAAACTCGTGCAACGGGTTTGTTTACAGCGCCGGAGCAGCTCTTCTGGATATTGATAAACCATGGAAGGTCATTTACAGAACCGCTCCGTATATTCTTGCTCCGGTAGAACCTTACGAATGCATCGGCGATACCCCGAATGTTGTATTCCCCTGTTCTTTGCTGATTGACGAGCCAACGGGACGTATTGCTATTTATTACGGTGCGGCAGATACGGTAATTTGTCTTGCATATACACAACTGGATATGTTGATTGACTTTGT
>CAYORP010000105.1:0-4600 GCA_964406415.1 uncultured bacterium | reverse complement strand
GGGGGGATATGAGACTGATTGTGAGGGCGCCGGTAAGGATTGATTTTGCAGGCGGATGGACGGATATACAGCCGTTTGCTAAGACAGAAGGTGGAGCGGTGCTGAATGCGGCAATAGACAGGTATGTTGAGGGACAACTGGAGATAAGAGACGCGGATGTTAAACCGAAAGGGATGAGTGCTGACAGAATTCTTTCGCAGAGTTCGGGCATATCCCTGTCTTATGGGTCAGACCTGCCAACAGGAAGTGGTTTGGGGACATCTGCGGCGATGAACGTGGTATTTCTATTCCTGATAAGGTACGAGTTGTTTAAAAATGAGAAGTTAGAGGTTATTGCAGAGGCGGCTTTTGAAATGGAGAGACTCCTCAGGATTAAGGGTGGAAAACAGGACCAGTATGCCTCGGCACTGGGCGGCATTAATTTTATGACATTTACCGATAAGGTAAAGGTTGAAAAATTGCATCTGGAAAGTTCAATCATAAAACAGTTAGAGAAACAACTGGTGCTGTGTTACAGCGGGAAGTCAAGGCTTTCAGGTAATATACACGATAAGGTCTGGGGCAGGTATCTTAAAGGGGAGACCGTGGACGCTTTTCAGGGTCTGAAAAAGGTTGCCTGCCGGATGAAAAGGGAACTGGTCAAAGGAAATCTGGGTGAGTTTGCAAACCTTTTGAGTAAAAACTGGGAGTATCAGAAAAAACTGGACTCTTCCGTGACAAATTCTATGACGGAAAAACTTTTCAGAACGGCTTTTAAAAACGGTGCAATCGGCGGTAAGGCATGCGGGGCCGGAGGGGGAGGGTGTCTTCTGTTTTTCTGTGACGAAGGCAGGGTTGTTTCTGTGAAGAAATCTCTCGCTCTGGCAGGTGGCAGAATTATCCCTTTCAGATTTTCAAAAGAAGGACTTACATGGGAAGTAACTGTTTAATGGAATGAAAAATGGTTAAGGTATGCTACATACTGGGGACTCTGGAGGTGGGTGGAGCAGAAAGGCAACTGTTACTGCTGTTGAAAAAGATTGACAGGGAAAAATTCTTCCCGGTTGTGATTGCTCTTAGAGGTGGCAGGATGAGGAGAGAATTTGAGGGGATTGCCAGGGTTTTTGTGCCGGGGAAAAAATGGAAGATTGACCCGTTTGTTCTCTTTAGAGTTGTACAGGTGCTTAAGAGAGAAAGGCCTGACATACTGCATACCTTTATGTTTACTTCAAATACGTGGGGAAGGCTTGCAGGTATTCTTGCTGGGGTACCTGTTATTATTGCTTCAGAGAGAAGTCTGGACCTGTGGAAGCGCCCTTATCATTTCCTGATAGACAGGTTTTTTGCCCGGTATACGCAGAAGATAGTATGTAATTCACAGGAGGTTATGAAAACCTATGAAAAGATACTGGGCAGATATTCGGGTAAACTGTCTGTTATATATAACGGAATAGAGACTGATTTTTATGATAGGGTGGAATATAAAGAGGAAATCCGAAAGAAACTCGGTATTGAGAAAAATGCCAAAGTAGTTCTTACAGGCGGCAGACTCTCTCCCGAAAAGGGTCTGGATACCCTTATATCTGCTGTCCCCCGGGTCTTAAAGGAATGTATGGAGACAAGGTTTGTTATTTCAGGGGAAGGGAGTGAAGAGGATAAACTTCTTGAACTTGCAAAAAAGTTGGGGGTGGATAAAAAGGTGATTTTCGCAGGGTACAGAAGAGACTTACCTGAACTTATAAAAATATCCAGTATTGTGGTACTACCTTCTTTGTGGGAGGGTATGCCCAATCTTTTGCTTGAGGCAATGGCTCTTAAGAAGCCCGTGATAGCAACGGATATAGGCGGTTCAAGGGAGATTGTAAGGGATGCGGAGAACGGTTTTCTCGTACCGATAAGAGACTCGGAAAAACTTGCTGAAAAAATGGTTTACCTCCTGAAAAATAATGGGTTGTGCAGGACGATGGGAGACAGGGGATACGGGATGGTAAAAGAAAAGTTTTCTGCGGATTCTATGGTTAAAGGTTATGAAGAACTGTATATGAAGGAAATGAGGAAAAAATGTGTGCAATATGCGGAATAATAAATGAAGATAAAAGTGTGGATGAAAACCTGTTGCGGAAGATGACCGATATTATGGACTACAGGGGTCCTGATGAATCAGGTTTTTTTGTGAAGGGAAATGTCGGATTGGGGCACAGACGGCTGAAGATAATAGACCTTTATACGGGGCAGCAGCCACTTGCAAATGAGGACAATACAATTTTCCTTGTCTGCAACGGAGAAATTTACAACTTTAAGGAGTTGCGCTCAGAACTTGAGAGAAAAGGACACAGGTTTAAAAGTCAGTCAGACAACGAGGTTATTCTTCACCTGTATGAACAGGAAGGTGTGGAATGTCTGAAACGTCTGCGCGGTATGTTTGCCCTTGCTATCTGGGACGTAAAAGAGAAAAGAATTTTTCTGGCAAGAGACCGTATAGGGAAGAAACCACTGGTATATTGCGAAACATCTGAAGGTTTTCTTTTTGCCTCGGAGATAAAATCGCTACTCCTGCATCCCGAAGTGAAGAAAGATATAGACCCTTATGCGCTGGACCTGTTTCTTACCTATCAGGCAGTTCCTGCTCCTTATACTATTTTCAAAAATATCAGGAAATTGCCACCTGCTCACTATCTTCTGTGGGAAAAAGGAAAAACAACAATCAAAAGATACTGGGACGTGGATTTTACGAAAAAAATAAGACTGAAGAGTGAATACGAATATGCAGAACTACTCTGGGAAAAACTGACTGAGGCGACCAGGATACGCATGGTTTCTGATGTTTCTCTGGGCGCCTTCCTATCAGGAGGCATTGATTCATCAGTACTGGTGGGCGTTATGAGCGGGATGTCCCGATTTCCTGTTAAGACATTTTCAGTGGGATTTGACGAGGAAAGTTTCAGTGAATTGGAATATGCCAGGATTGTTTCCAGAAGGTTCGGTACCGAGCACCACGAATTTAAGGTAAAACCAGACGTAATTGATATACTGCCGAAACTTGTATGGCACTACAATGAACCGTTTGGCGATTCTTCAATGGTTTCGACATATTACGTTGCGCGAGAGACAAAAAAGTATGTTACGGTTGCTCTTAATGGTGACGGGGGCGATGAGAACCTTGCAGGCTATACCCGTTACTGGCAGATGCTTTTACTGGACAGGCTGAAAAATGTTATGGAGTTGGTACCGTCTCCTGTAAGAAGAGGTTTAATATCGGGATTACTTGAGGGTTACGAAAAATACCCTTTCAATAACTTTTTCCGGGTATGGAAGTGGATGCAGGAATCTGAAAAGTATGGAGACGACTATGCCTATGCCCGTCGGCTTATCTCTTTTTCACCTGAACATAAAGACCTGATATATTCTGATAACTTTAAGTCCGAGATTGCAGGTAAGGATTCAATGCTACTGATGAAAAAACTTTGGGAGGATGCCGGACCAATAAACCTTCTTGAAAAGATGCTATATTCTGACCTGCACTTTTATCTTGCAGAGGTACTGACTGTGAAAATGGACATAGCGGCAATGTCTAACTCGCTTGAAGGTAGAAGCCCGTTTCTTGACCAGGAATTTGTTGAGACTGTCGCTTCCTTTCCTCCTGAGATGAAGTTTAAAAAACTTACCTCCAAGTATATCCTTAAAAAGAAACTGAAGGGATTTTTGCCGGATGAAATACTCAACAGGGAAAAGATGGGGTTCGGGATACCCGTGGGGGAATGGTTTAAAAAGGATTTGAAGGAATATCTGCGGTCAAACCTGCTTTCCGATACCTTTGCAAAACGGGGGTTTTTCAAACAGGATACTGTGAGAAAAATGGTGGAAGAGCATATTTCGGGAAAAGCGGTTCATACGCACCGTTTATGGAATCTGCTGGTATTTGAACTCTGGTCTGAGATATTCCTTGATGGGGAGGATGTGTAATGATACTGGCATATCATAGAATTAACCCATGGTATAAAAACGATGCTCTGACAGTGCTTCCTGAAAATCTTGAAAGGCAGATTCAATACCTGATTAAAGGGAAATTCAAATTTGTTTTGCCAGAAAGTTATATTTCGGAATTGCAGAATGGAAAACCCGCCATGAATAAACAAAAACGGCAGAGTACCCCTCACCCTGTTCCTTCTCCCATAAAGGGAAGGGGTAATATGTTAATTACTTTTGACGATGGTTATGCGGACAATCTGTGGTATGCCATGCCTGTCTTAAAGAAACTTGGCATAACACCACTGATTTTTTTAACCGTCAGTTATATAGGGACACAGAATATTTTCAGCAGGTATAAAGACAAGGCAAAAGACAGATTTTTAAATTGGGAAGAGGTAAAACAATTGGCAAATGGTGTTGTGTTCGGTTCCCATTCACTCTCACATCCTCATCTACCGCAGGTTGAAAAAGGAAGATTGTGGTCTGAGGTTTCAGAATCAAAAAGAATTATTGAAGATAAGATAGGCAGAGAGGTGAGTTTTTTCTGTTATCCCTACGGTGACTTTGATGAAAGAGTAATTTCAGCAGTGAAGAAGGCAGGGTATAAGGCGGCATTTGTTACCCCGGGGATAAAGAAGAAAATCAGGAAGAG
>CAYORP010000104.1:0-19692 GCA_964406415.1 uncultured bacterium | reverse complement strand
GATAAGGCAAAATATATTCTGCTTTTTTATGCCCGAAACTATCACAGTTTTCCTCTGAGGTCGGTATATCCGCATTCCGCAAGAATAAGAGGTGCGGTCCTGACAGAGAGCGGACTTGTCCTATATGCGGCTCTTGCCTATGATGCGCTGTACAATGACCTGACCCCGAAAGAAAGAAGGACTATAAACAATAGGTTTTTTAAACCTGCCTGTAAACCTCTGGCAGAGTATCCGGGCGGGAAGGGAAACTGGAAGTCCCAGTTGAATCTGGCACTTGTGGCAGTTGGCATTGCGACTGGAAACAGGGACTATATAAATCTGGGAGCAGGTGCTGAAAGGGGTTTTCTTTTTGACATAAGGAATTGCGTTACGAAAGACGGCTTCTGGCATCAGGGGGCGATAGGTTATCACTTTTTTGTTCTCGGTGCATACCTGTGGGTTGCAGAGTTGTTAAAACAATCTTTTGGACTGAACCTGTACAGGCATAAAAGATTTCAGAAGATGTTTATCGCACCGCTGCTTTTTGCCTATCCAGATGGAAAGTTTCCCAACATCGGCACGGGCGGAGGCGGAAAGATATCAGACTATAAGGCATACTATAACATTGCACTTGCCAGAATTTCTGCAATGAAGCAATATGAATCAGTTATCAGGCCCGGTGTAGAAATGAACAGGAGTGGAGATGCCCTTATGGATTTTATTCGTTTGACGCCGGAGATAGCAGGATATGGAAAAATCCTTAACCTTAACAGGGAATATAAAATACCTTCGGCAAACATGTCTGATATCGGTTACGCTGTTCTACGTTCGGGTAAAGGGAAAGAGACCTGCCAGGCTGTTTTTGTTTACGGTAAAACACATCACGGTAAGGGACAACCGGATAAACTGAGTTTTGACCTTTTCGGCAGGGGCAGGTTACTTGCACCTGACCCGGGCTATGCAAGTTATACAAATCCGCTTTCGCCCGGATGGTACTACAGGACGATAGCCCACAATACGATTGTAGTGGACAGTATTTCTCAGTCCTCAGGGAATGCAAAACTTCTTTGTTTCTCGGATGGTGCGGTGAAAGTGGCAGGTGCATATTCAAAGGATATCTATCCCGGAATAGAGTCTTTCAGGATTCTGATGCTCAAAGAAGATATTCTCTTTGACATCTTTGCCATTAACGGAGAAGAAAAACATACCTTTGACTATTTTATCCATCATTACGGGAAAGTAGAGGTTGAGGGGCGATTCAGGGAAATTCGTTCTATACACCCGACAGGCGGCTATCAGTATATAAAGGACATAAAAAAATTTGCGGGGAGGAAAAACCTCTGGCAGGCAGGGTGGATACTGGATAAGGGTGTTGTTTCTTCCTCTGCTTTCTATTCACTCCCTGCCGGTGAATTATACACCGGAGAAGGTCCCAGATACGGAGGCGATATAAAGAACAGAGATGAAGATATGCCCATTCCACTTGTGATGCAGAGGACTGCCGGAACAAAAAACGTTATTTACCTCACGACCATGACAATTTGCAGGGATAAATACGAGGAGCAAAAGGCCGCCATATTCAGAAAAAGTAATTGCCTGATTTGTAACTGCGAATCAGGAGGTAGAACCTTCAGAATACTACTTGGAGAAAAGGGACTTTCATTTCAGGAAGAGGGGGGTTGCAAGGAGAATATATCTTTTACCCGTCCTGTAAAACTGCCATTTTGACCCTTCCATATTTACTGTTCATAATTTTTCGGTATAATATACCTGATGGAGATAGCCGTTAGTTTGATAGCAGGGTATATATTCGGGAGTGTTTCTTTCGCATACCTTTTCACGCTTTTTCTGACAGGTGAAGATATCAGGGAGATAGGTACAAAGAACCCTGGTGCGGCAAACGTAGCCAGGTGCATAGGGAAAAAGTGGGGTGTGCTGGTATGGCTTGGAGATACCATTAAAGGAATGGTCCCCCTGGTCTTTGCACAAAACATGGGTATTACCAACACCATAGTTCTTACCCTTATAGGATTGGCCGCCGTAGTCGGCCATTGCTACTCAGTTTTTCTCCGTTTTAAGGGGGGAAAAGGAGCCGCAACGACCGGTGGTATCGTTCTTTTTCTAATGCCTCTTCTTTTTCCTCTTGTTATCCTGCTGTGGTTTATCGCTCAGAAAATAAATCCGCGTTCTGCAAAGGTCTTGCTTACCTGCACGGTTTTTTACTTTATATGTCTTTTTCTTGGATACGGTTTAAGAATTAATATTGCCACATTCTTTCAGACAGCAATATCTACCTTGATGCTTATCGCATCCTCTTTTTTCATCAATCCCGATTTAATAAAAGAGATGAAGTCAGGATGGAGCAGGAAATGAGCATATGGAAACGTAAGACCTACCGTATAGTTATGGGTTCAATCTTCCCGGTTGTATATCTTGCCACCGGGAGAAACCTTGTTCCCATGATAATCGGCATTTTCTTTCTTATCCTTCTTGCCGCCATGGAATATGTAAGGTGGAAACATCCTGTGGGATGGGAATATCTTCTGCGCAAGGGTAAGGGAATGTTTAAGAGACAGTCAGGTATGCTCACCGGTGATACCTATTTCATGCTGGCGGTTGTCCTAATACTTGTACTGTTTCACAAGGAAATTGCTGTGGCTGCCCTCTTTTTCCTCGTTTTTGGAGATGCCGGCAGTGGTGTTATAGGAACCAGATACGGCAGGACAAAAATATTTCACGGTAAAACTCTTGAAGGTCTTGCCGGTGGGTTGCTGTTCAACTTCGCCATTGCGTTGCTCATTATTCCATTCCTGAATGTACCGCTTCTGTTGTTAATGGCAGGAGCCGTGGCCGCTTCTTTTGTGGAGGTTTTGCCTTTAAGAATAGATGATAACATTACAGTAGGGCTTTCTTCCGCTCTGGTTATGTATCTTCTTTCTATCTAACTTATCTAAACCTTTTGCTCAACCATGTGAACCACTGTTCAGGATGTTCTTCAACGTAATGTTCAATCTTCTTCATAAATAATGCGGTGTTTGCCTGTATGTCCTGTACTGAATTATCAGTTTTTTGAAGAGAGTAAGGACCTTCAATAATTATCTTTTGTTTCCCATTGTGCATACGGTATGTATACAGTCCAACAACAGGGCAGTTAAATTTTCTTGCAAGAACTGCGGCTCCAGTGGGTGAAAATACCTTCCTGTTAAAAAAATCAACTTCCACTCCGCTTCCCGAATGCTGGTCTATGTAAAACCCTAAAAGTCCATTGTTTTTAAGCCATTTAATAGACTGTCTTATTGCCTTATCCATATCCACAGTATATATCAGAGGAACCATAACGCTACTGATGAGTTCTTTGAAAAATCTCGCAAGATGTCTACCTGAAGGCGGTCTTGAAAAATAGTTGGTGGGGAATCCTTTCTTGTTAAGCACAACCTGTAGTCTGGGGAAATTTCCCATATGAGGTCCCACACCAATTACACCCTTTTTTCCCTTAAAGGCATCTTTGAGGTTCTCTTCTCCTTCAATAACAGTCATATCCAACAGTTGTTTTTCCGATATTTTTCCTATCTGGATGATTTCACACAGGTTAATCACTACAGATGTAAAAACCTCCTTGCATATTCTGAGTTTTTCAACTCTGTTTAACCTGTTTCCATAAACAATGTCCATATTCTTCAGTATAAGTTTTCTGTTGCTCCTCATTGTGTAAAACGCCAGCGTACCTGCAATTTTACTGAGCAATGGATATATGACGGAAGGAAGAATCTTGACCATATAAAAAAACAGGACAAAGAACAGGAATATGAGAAAATGCAGTATCCCCTTCTGAATCTTCTTTCTTTTTTTGCTTTTACCCATAGCCCTATTATAACATTTTATCCGTTTCTTATCTCTGGTTAATTTGTTTTGCAGGGGGTAAAAAGATATAATTATAAAAAAGGAACTGAAATGGAGATTATACGGGAAAAAATAGGTGTAGATAGGTTGAGACAAATGGCAGAACAGATGTTTGGAAATCTGGTCAAAGCGGTTGTTGACGTTGAAAAAAGAATAATGGCGGTTGACGGGGAACTTCACAGTGATGAAGAGGCAATTCTTCTTCAGCAGGGTTCAAAGCAAAGGGACCTGTGGGGTATTAATATATATCCGGATGAAACCGGCGATTCTTTCATCGAGTTTGATTCAATGATTAACATAAAACCCTCTTCAGGCAACCGGACGCGAGGGATTGATAACCCTGAAGTAAGGAAGAAAATTTCAGATATTGTTGAGGGACTTATAGAAAAATGAGCCAGCATAGAAAATTAGCAGAGGGAAGATGGTTTGAGATGTCACTGGCGGAGCAGATGGCTCATATCGGCAGTGAGGTCTTAAGAGCACTTTCATGGAAGGAGAAAGGAAACGAGAATCACAGCCGTATGGCTCTTGACAGGGCTCTGGAACTTCTGGATTTGCAGTTGCAGGACAGCCGTTATATCCACAGATTGAAAGAGTTCTGCCGTTTAAGAGAGGTTATATGTGATTATTTCTTCGGTGAAAACGAGTACAAATCAACAGAAAGACAGTGGAATAACTATTTTTATGCCTTCAACCGGGCCGCGAGAAAAAACTTCTGAGAAATGAGAAAACTGTTGGTATTTCCGTTCAGTTACAAAAACAAAACAGAGACGCTTCTTGCCGGGTTTCAAAAAAATCTGATTCCCAAGACCCTTTACGTTGCTCCCCATATGAGCAAGGTCAGGGATTTCAAGATACGTTATCACAGGTTTTTCCCTGATAGTGCCCTATTGCCAATATCCCATACAGTAAAAAGCCTTGCACTGAACATTCTTGACAGATACTCTGACAAAAGAATCATATCCGATGTTGAAAAATATCTGACAATACTGCATATATTAAAAGGGAAAGAATTGGAAGAGAAATTTCGGCATAATCTTCCGGGTATTGCCCTGGCAATTTCACATCTTATAAAGGATGTCAAGATTTCCACTGCAGATAAAATTTCATTTGAAGACATAAGAAAGAATGTAAGGCAGTATGAATGGAAGTTTGACTATAACCTTTCTCTTCTTCTTTTTGCTATTAATGTAATGGAGGACTATAGTAAATTTCTGAAAGAAGAGGATATCATTGATATGGAAGATTTATATAAGGAGGCGGCTGAATATATTGGTAATTTGACGTTTGAGAATGCAATCTTTGAGGGTTTTGGTGAAATACCTGCATATCAGAAAAAATTCATAGGAAAGATTATTCAAAAAATGCCTGAGGTTCTTTTTTCATTTAGTTATGATGAAGGTGTTTCTTTAGATGTAAGAGAACTAATTCTTGAAAAAGTTTTCTCATTTCTCAAACATATATCTAACTGGGAAGAGAAAAGATTTAAGACTGAACAGAAAGATGAAAAGATAGAATGTTATAACTTTGCGTCTCAGTCTGAAGAGGTAAAAGGGATAGCAAGAATCATCAACAGATATGTTGCAGAAAATTCTGATGTTACTCTTGCTGATATTATAACTGTCTTTCCGAGTATGCCCTCCTACAGACCTGTGGTTCAGAGGATTTTTAAACGCTATGGCATCCCCTGTGAGATAGTACCGGGTTATTCCCTATCACACAATTCGTCCATCTCAACACTGTTGGAATTATTCACTTTTCACAAGTCATATGACTGGGGAGTTCTTATGAACCTTCTTATGAGCCCATATCTACACAACATTGCTCTAAAGGAGTCAGAAAACTTTTCAGTTAGTTCAAGAGAAAACTTTGCAAGAAGCGGCTTCCTTATGGAAAATTTCTATTCTGCAAGAGGGGAGAATCTCAAGGTGATAAGGTCAATTTTGAAACAAAAGGGTGATAAACCCAGAACCCTTAAAGACTGGGTTGAAAACCTTGAAGTTTTTATAGATAAACTGGGCTGGGAGTCTGGTTCTCCTGAGGTAAGGTTCTCTTTTGAAAAGGTTTTACAGGAGATGAAAAGAAAAACCACTCTTTCTGCGGAAGAGTTTATAAATCTTTTGAACAAGGTCCTTGAACTGGTTGATGTGGAGGAGGGTAAAGGTTCTGGCGTTAAAGTGAGCGGAGTTCAGGAAAGCGTTGGGCTTGAAAAAAAACTCTGCATTACAGGTGGAGCAACTGAAGACAACATCCCCGGTGTACCTTCCCTTGAAGAGGTCTTTATACCTGACAGTCTCAAAAAGCAGATGGGTTTTACTGACCATGCCTTAAGGATTGCACGTGAACGTATGGACCTGTATCGGCTTAAGAATGAAAGTGAAACTGTGATTTTTACCTATCCTTCTAAGGTGGAAGGCACCAACAAAATGAAGTCTATCTTTCTATTCGGATATGGTGAATCTCTGATGGAAGACGAGGAGTTTATCTATAAGGGAAGGGAGATTTTTAATTTTGATTTTTCTGAAGAGATGTTTAAGAAAGAGTTTATCGTTGAGGGAAAACTGAATATAAGTGTTACGCAGTTAGAAATTCTTATGAAGTGTCCTTATAGATTTTACCTGCAGTTTGTTGAGAAACTGAAGCCGTACCGCACACCTGAGATAGATGAGACACCAGAGTTGTGGGGAACTATCATTCACAGTGTTATGCAAAAGATTTTTGCAGAGTATAAGGGAAAGATTATAGGATTGAAAGAGATAGAAAAAACTTCAGAGAATTTCAAAGATGAAGTACGCAGAGGTATCCAACAACTCTTTATAAATGGAAAGATATCAGGTTTCTACAGGGATGTTCTAAACCTACGTTCAGAAGAGGTATACAATAAATTTACATCAATTATAAAAAGTCATCAGGGCTCCACCCTTATTGATTCAGAATATAAGATATCTGTTGAACTTCCATCTCTCCATCTGAAAGGTAAGATAGACAGGATTGAAAAGACACCGACAGGGGAGATAAAAATTATAGATATAAAAACCGGTGGGGCAAGTCCCCCGAGTTACACTGAAAAGAATTTTTTCAACAACTACAATATGCAGATTCCTCTTTATCTCTGGATGTATAGCAGAAATTTTAATACAGAAAATGTCAATGGGAATATATGGCACTTCAGTTTTAAGGAAGATAATAATTCCGGAAAGAATGAAAAATTTTATGACAGGAAGAAGATGGATTATCTGAAAAAAATAGAGGGCTTTCTTGAGGAGACTGCAAAAAGGTTTGTAGATGGGAATTTTCCTGCTGAATCTTATCGCTTTTTTGCCAACTCTCCAACAGACAAATCAGCCTGCTTTTCCTGTCAGTATAAAGGGGTATGTCCCTATGAAAAAACCTGACTTCAGAGCGGTTATTATTGAAGCATCTGCAGGCACAGGTAAAACAAGCCGCATAACTGATGAGTTCATCAGAATACTCAACAGGAAAGACCCTGCCTCCACCCTGCACAAGATACTTGCAATGACATTTTCTGAAAAGGCAGCCATTGAGATGAAGATGCGTATCTTAGAAGGTATATATAAAGAGGTATACCCTGAACTTTCAGAGGATGCTAAGATTAACATGGAAAATGCAATGCTGAAACTCCGTATATCCACAATTCACTCTTTCTGCAATACAGTCCTGAAGAGGTTTTCATTCTATACCGGTATTGACCCGTTTTTTACTGTTATAGATGAGATAGAGAGTGACCTTCTCTACCACAGAGCGTTTTATAATTTTTTGAATAGTAAAGATTCATTTCATTTGCTTACCGAACTGAAAGACTTCAAACTGAACTCTCTTAAGGAACTCCTCTTTGCCGTCAGGAAATCTCATCCATATACCACTGCTGGAATACCAGAAGGAAGATTTTCAAAGAGAATCTTGGAACTTTCCCTGCATATATCAGAGATTCACTCAAATATGAAAAGAGAACTCTCAATGCTGGACTTCAATGACCTTGAAATACTCACCTATCATCTGCTCACTGACCATCCTGACGCCCTTACTATTCTTGAAGACTTTGACGAGAAAAATAACTACATATTTGTTGATGAGTTTCAGGATACCAATATCCTGCAGTGGAATATTGTGCATAAACTTGTGGAGGATTGGCTTTCAGGCTATGGTGCAAAGGCAGAAAAAGGTGAGTCATACGGACTTTTTCTTGTAGGAGACAGAAAGCAGTCCATATACAAGTTCAGGGGTGCAGAAGGTACTGTCTTTGATGATGCTAGAGGTACATTAAGAGACTACTATTCTGAAGAGAAACTTTTAAAGAACTACAGGAGCCAACCAGGGATACTTGAATTTGTCAATGGTCTTTTCGGTGATACCTATCCATGGAACGAACAGCAGTTGTTAGCCGGACTTGATGTACAGGCTAAAAACATTATAGAGATAAATCTTCTGGATGATAAGCAAGATGTAAATGCAAAGGAAAAGGAATATAAATGGGTGATTGGCAGGATACTGGAACTTCTTAAAATAAAAGAGATTGTATGGGATAAAAAAACTGAACAGTTTCGCCCTGTTGAATTCAGAGATATAGCAATACTTATGAGGAAAAGGGTGGGCAAAAACTTTTTACTATTTGAACAATTGCTCAAAGAGTCAGAGATTCCTTTTGTTATACTTGGCGGTGTCGGGTTTTATAATGAACCAGAGATAGTATTCTTGTTATCCCTTGTCTTTGCACTTGCGGACCCCACCGATAAGGTATCTTTGTGGAACCTGCACAATTCTATTTATGGGATATCGTCCGAAAAGATTTACAGGTGGAGGGAGAAAATTTCAATAGAAGAATTAACAATGGTTATTGAGTCTATAATGGATGAGATAGGATTCTGGGATGGACTGAGTACCCAGCAAAAGTCCAACACCGAAAAGTTTCTTATGATACTGCAGGAGATGGAACATCTCCCTCTCTATCAAACTTCAAGGAATCTCAGGACAATGGCACTTTCCTATGAGGAACCCAAGGCAGATATATTTTCAGAATCTCAGAATGCAGTGAGGATTTTAACTGTTCACAAAGCAAAAGGGCTGGAATTCCCTGCAGTCTTTCTTATAAACCTTGAAGACGGTAAGGTAGACTTAAGGGATAGGATTTTATACCAGAAGATTAGGGATAAGGAGTCACCATATAAGTTTCTTTTTAGTAGTGAGGCGGATGATGATTATAAGAACAACTTTAAGAATATGTTGAAAGAGGAAGAAGAAAGGGTTTTATATGTTGCACTGACAAGGGCGCGTCAGTATCTGTTCATTTCCGGGGTTAAAAACAAACGGGGTTCTGAAAATTGTCTGTGGATAAGACGCATCCTGAGTTTTGAATCCGCATTCCCTCCCGCATCCACTGCCTCTTATATATATACACCTTCTGAAAAAAGGATGGGGAAGAAAGAAAAACCTGTATCCTTTCAGGATAGATACTTCCCTGTGCTCACCTCCTATACCCACGAAAAGGAGCAGACCTCTTATCATTATAAAAGGACAGTTGCCGGAGATATTGCCCATAAACTTCTGTATGAAATATCTGAAGGGCTCATAAAGATGGAAAGAGAGGACTATGAGAAAAGAATGTGTTTTTATCTCGGCAAAACAGGTTTGACTGATATACAGGGAATGAAAGATGTTCTTATGACTGTATATGAAAACATTGTAAAAAGTCCAGAAATAAGGTCTGTGGTGGAAAATCTACCAAAAGGAGAGGCCTTTTCAGAACTACCATTTATAGTTGAAACTGAACAGGACAGAATCTACACAGGAAATATTGACAGGGTTATCCTTAAGGGTTCAAAGAACTGCTGGATATACGACTACAAACTTGAAGGCGGTAGCCCTGAACGTTACAAACAGCAAATGGTAATATACGAAAGGGCGGTCAGGAAAATTTTCCCTGACAGGCCTTCTGTCAAAAAATACATCATTTTTCTAAAACCATCTAAAGTTTTATCAGTCTGACAGGTCCTATCAGTCCAGATGGAAGAATCTTCCATGTGCTCGCATCAAATGGTTTATAATTTATGTTGACAAAATTTATGTCTTCAAAAATTTTCCATCGTATTTTCTGCCTGTCCATATATCTGATTCTGTTGGCTGCCAGGTTGGTTACCTCTATTTCCAGTATGTTGTTTTTACGTTTAACCCCCTTTAATTTTGTCCTGAAGGTCGGTCCAATCAGTGTTGCCATTTTTTTACCGTTTAGTCGTATGCGGGCACTGGAGTAAACCTTTCCCAGGTCAATCAGCCAGTTATCTCCTGATACAGGTTTATCAAACATGAGGTGATAGATAGCCGTTCCTGCAAATCTTTCTTCAACCTCACCGCGCTCTGTCCATGAGGAAAGTATATTTGTTTTGTACGGTCCGGGAAGTTCAGGACCACCCTCTATGAAACTGACGTTCCATAATCCCTTGAGTGTATACGAGCAGATATCTTGTTTTAGATAAACCCAGTCTTTAACCTGTTTATTCTTTTTATTGGATGTACGTAAAATCAATGACCCCCCCGGTTCAATCTGTATCCGTATCTTGCAGGGGTTTGCCCCGCGAATTTGTGCACTTCCTGTCATTGTAGACATCGGGTCCATAATCAATGCTGATTTACAGGGTACGGCGAGTGGAATCCATTTATCAACTGTTCTGGTTCCCTGATTTGCTATGAAATAGTAGTGCCAATCCCTGTATCTCCTTCGTATGAATAGCAGGTTGGTGGTATCAGCCAGCGACTCACGACGGATTTTAAGGTCTGAAAGGGCAGAGGAAAGATTCTCACAGGTTCTGATGTTTTTCATTAAATTACTGAAGCGGGTGCGTCGGTTTTTCAATAAAGATAAGCCAGGTACGTCAACAGGCGCAGGAGAAATAAAAATAACATTACCTCCCAGTCTTAAAAGGCGCGTTATGTTTTCAAGTGTTTCAACAGGCAGAAAGCGGCAGGGAGGTATAATAAGAGATTTGTATCGGCCTCCTTTTGTAAAGATAGTTCTGTTAAAAATCTTGGACTCAGCAATCTGTTTATCCGATATATAATCAAACCCATATCCTTTTTCCCAGAGGTAACGGTATGTCCTGAAAGCATCTGTCTGACTGAACCACCTACCGTCTATTGTCAACCTTTCGCCCAGTCTGCGTTCCGGATCGTGGAAGATGTCATGTACCGGGAAGTAGACAAGCAGGTCGTTGTCAATCTTTCCTTTTTGTAAGATTGACTGACATCGTGAAACGTATCTGTTTAATTTTTTAGAATCACGCCAGATGGTATTCTGTGGATTGAACTGTGTGGATGCGTAAAAGAGCCATCCCGGCCATCTGGCGTCAGAAGGTGAATATGCTGTACCGCTGTAAACAAGATGGTTGATTCCTGAAACGAACAGGTTGTCTGCCAGCAGTTTCAAATCGGAGAGAGTGACGTGGAAGTGTTCTTTCAGCCATGTGCCTGTCTCCGAAGATGTGAGAATTTTTCCTTCAACGTGGGATGCTGAAGAAGCAAATTTTGATAAAAGAGCTGTATCTGAAGTGATATTTTTGAACACTTCCGTTTCAGGTATGTCCGCTGCTGCATACAGGTCTAACAGGTTTCCGGGTGAGCCGTGTGCCTGATTACGGGCAAGTTGCCCCAGTTTGTGACACCATCTCACCCATGGTATTATAAAGTTATTGAGAGCCATTTCGGACAGGGTGATTTGATAGTCGTACTTAACACGTGCGTGGAGTTTTTTATCACAATCACCGGTAAGTTCATCAATGTGTTTTTTAAGGTCGTACCCGCGTGCCCTGAGAAAATAGTCAAAAAATTCTTTGCAGACATCTGATTCATACTCCCATGAATCGTGAAATTGTGCCCTTATTCCAAGACCCTTGAAAAAGGGGGTATAGAAGTCGGGAACATGTTTGAGAGAGACCCTGCTGAACGGGTTGAAGGTCTTGCCTTTTCCTCCTTTCCCTGCCCTTTTAACCTTCTCGTCAGAAGGGATAATTTTGACAGTATATCCATTACCAGACTTTTCAATACATATCTTTGCGGCAGCAACACTGTCAGTGATGAACTTTCCGCCGATACGCCATCCGCTTCCAGGAGGAGTGTCCACCTCCATACCGAGCCGGCGTGCTTCAAAAACAGTATGTTTGAACATATCCAGCCACTCAGGTGATAGATACTTAATGTTACGTTTTTCCTGACCTTTTATGCCATAGATGCTGGTGACCTCAACTCCACCTATTCCTTTCCTGTGGTACTCTTCCATAAGGCGGGTAATGTTTTTTTTGTCAACTGCGGAGCCCGGCCACCACCAGCGTATCCACGGGGAATTTTCTGCTGTTCTTTTCGGCCAGAAATTTTGTTTCCTGTATCCATACATCATTTTGGTTATTTCTCCTTGGGATTTGAATATGGAACAATGTAGAGTTTGACCGATATTTTATTCAAGAAGTATATAATAACGAGATAACATTGACAAATTTTATTGTTGTGTTAGACTGCTAAAATCTGACATAAGAGAAGATAGAGAAAAGAGAGCAGTGTACTGTGTTAAGTTTTCAAATTTAAAGGTCTGCAGTAAACAGAACATTTTAAATGTAAAGGAGGAAGAATGGTCAGTATGAATGTGATTCTATCAGCAACAGGTAATGCATGGGGTTATCTTTTCAAGGAAGAAGAGAGGGAAAAGGAGATTCAGAGATTTGAGAAGAAATTGAATGGTATAAAGGGAGAACTTCCTGAAGATTTGGATATGGAAATTCACTCTTTTACTGATGCGTCTGAAGAAACTAATTTTGTCGATTCGTTAAGTGATGAGGACCTTGTGGTTTATTGTGCTCTTTCTTTTAGAACCCCTGGTCTGAATATCTTACTTGGGAAAAATATTCCAATGATATTCTACCAGCAGATGTATGCGGGTCATACATGGAACGCAAAGGAAGTAAGGAAAGATAATGTGATACTTTTTATGGGCAGTGAGATAAAAGACCTGACTAAAAAAATCAGGGTTCTTTATGCCTATAAGAAATTTGCGCAGAGCAAGTATCTGTTTGTCACAACCGAAAATCGGAATGATATTCTTGAAAGGAAAGGGATACTGGAAAAAATGTTTAATTTTAAGGGAGAAATGGTAAAACCAGAAGAGTTAATGAAATATTATGAGAATTCATCCATAGGAAAGGCAGAGAAAGGGGCAAAAACCTTTATAGAAAACTCTATTGGTGTTATAGAACCTACAGAAGAAGAGATTGTCAGTGCCTACAGGATGTATCTGGGTATGGAAAATATGATAAAAGATAAAGACGCAGACGGCATAACTATTGACTGTCTGAGTCTGTTTCATATAATGAAAGCATATCCATGCATTGGATTTACTTTCCTGAATGACAGAGGAATACCCGCCGCCTGTGAGGGTGACGTATTTTCTCTGTTCACAATGTATATGTTTAATTATCTAACAGGTCTGCCTTCCTATATCAGCGACCCGGTCATTGATATTTCAAAGAATACGGTCATTCATGCTCACTGCGTTGCCCCTACAAAGATTGATGGAGAAAATACTTCTCCCTACATTATAAGAAGCCATGCAGAAGATAACAAGAGTGTATCTTTACAGGTAAGGTTTGAGAGAATGGGTGAAAAGATGACAGTGGCAAATCTTCTGAAAGATGCGGATGGGGGAATTAAGGTTCTGGTATCTACTGGCAGGTTGCTGGGGAACCCTGAGACAAACAGAGGATGCAGAACAAAGTTTGAACTTAAGGTTGAAGATGCTCAAAGAATGTTGACCAACTGGTCCAACGGTAAGGTTTCCTGTTTTGGACTGCACAGGGTTCTTGTTTATAAAGACTGGATGGATGAGGTTAAAGACTTGGCAAAATTGCTAAATCTTGAGGTAATAGAGGAATAAAGAAGGTTAATGCAAAAAGTCTACTCAGTCCTTGCTTTTTTCATAACCTTCATAATTGTGGTGCTTTTTGCCTTTGCGTCTGTTTGCAGGGTCAGCAGAATAAATTGTCCGCAGTCGCTTACAGCCGAATTTCTAATCTTACCTCCACTGCAGATATAATTATCTGATGGCATAACAATTGTTACACGACAGTCTGGAAATGTTTCCTGCAGGTCATTGGTTATTGTGACCCTGACCTCAGTTTGAGTACCGTCTGCCGGTGGGTCAATGGTCAACCTGAGTGGTGGTATTGCTTCCCGCTGAAAAGGTATTGGTGCAGTTCTGTGGCCCATATATGTACAAGAGGCTACGCGCCCATCTGAAAACCGGATAACGCGGAAACTTTCTGAATTTGACTTTCCAACACGTAGTGTGGGTGTACTGCCAATTTCCATAACGCGCTCGCCCGGACCATGGGCTTCATGTATGAGTGCAATACTATGACGGTTAAGCAGGTCAACCGGTGCGTTATGTTCAAAGGCGTTGATTATTTTGATAGAGGCATTCGAACGGGCAGACAGCAGTGTATCTACTTTTGCAGTTGACTCATGCCAGGGAGCAGAACGGTTCAGGATGCAGATATCCGGTCCAAGGTCAATAATCCCTTCATCGGGACCAAACCATTTTTCAAAGCCCGGAAATGCATGGTTACCGAAATTTATCACATGCGGGATATTTAATTCAGTCATAGCTCCTGCGATATACACAGGGTTACATGCATTGGCTACCATTAGCATATCTGCCCCTATCAGGTTGGCGATGTCAACTAAACTGCGAAAATACTCAGCCTGGTACTGTCCCTGTGTATCAAGATGTCCCCATGATATAAAAACCGGATTTCGGGGATATTTATCAACAATCATAACCGCTCGCGGGGATTTTAATTCGTACTCGTATTTGACCTTCGGCCAACTAACTTTTACCTTGAGGTCATATAGGCCTGGTGGCGTAGCATTCGGCGTTTTGACTGTAATCTCCCTGTCGTAGTAGAAGGATGAATCTTGGTCTTCTTTAAAATCAAGGACGCGGGTAATTCTGGCAGGCCCGACTGTACGCTCTATGTACACACC
Organism: uncultured bacterium; assembly: GCA_964406415.1. Lineage (GTDB taxonomy): Bacteria > Ratteibacteria > UBA8468 > B48-G9 > JAFGKM01 > JAFGKM01. The sequence goes on along the minus strand of CAYORP010000104.1, from coordinate 4,773 downwards.
GACTATTTTTGCTGAAAAGGCCTGGAAGCGTGCTCGGAAACTTTCACCGGGAATCCGAATCACCTGTTGTCCAATCCGCGGAAATAGAAAACCTGTAGCATTTATGTCCGGGTCCGTAGCCATGTAAATAGGAGGCAGGAGTGTTTCACAGTTAGGTTTAATCACAATACCGTCAATTACCTGCGATTTCCAGCCAATAGCCTTCAGTTCAAGCCGGTAATCTTCGCCAGGTGGTAATAATGCCAGTCTGCATTGACCTGTCAACCAGTTGCGCACGAGACGGTTTGCTACCAACCTGTCTCCCTGTGAGAGAACTGCCCGTGCATCAACAAGGTAAGTATTATTTTCACCCATAAGTGTAAATGTAAGTTCTCCGGTGGGTTCAGAGGAATATCCAAATGCTTCAATGGAAGAAAGTTCTTTGGCTGACGTAAGGTGTTCTATTTTTAAGGTGTGCTTGCCTAATGGGAGGTTATGGGCTATAACTACTTCACGTGGTTCAGCGATGGGGTAGATAGTTTGTTCGGTGTTGTCATCTAAGTGGACTGTTAACTTTCCGAGGTTTGGATATCCATAGGCCGGTACGGCATGCTGTGCAAGGCGTAGAACTAAATCTGTGCCGTTAAAAACAAAGGTCAGCGAGGAGCCATTTGTGCAGGTCTGAAGACAGTCTTTTTCCGCATAACGAATAGATGTTTCTCTCCAGAGCCCGTCGCGCTTTACATAAACCTGGTCCGTAGATTGTATCCAATCTGCTTTTGCTGCCATCGCTGTACTGAAAATGGCGAAAATAGCCAATATTAGAGTAACATTACTCTGTCTTAATCTCATATCCTTCATTTGAATGTCTGAGACTTCCACCTGAAATTCTGATTTCTTTCTATTATGGTATACTAGTATATCATATCTGTCAAAAATAACTCTCTGTTTTCTTCAGGCAAAGGTTATTTTCCCCAATTTGAATTGACGTATATATAGATTCAGTGTAAAATGTATGTGAAATTATGAGGGGCTCTAAAAATGGATAAAAGACAGAGGTTTGTTGTTTATATACTGCTGGCTATTATGATTGTAGCAGCGGTGTCTCTCATTATAGTGAAAGAAAAGAACCGTATTGCTTCCGGGTCAAGAATTTCTGTTTATTTTGTGGGCTATGACCATGAAAAGCAGGAATCCTATCTCATTCCGCTGCAAAGGGGGTCCGGTAAAATTTCAGGATTGGAGGGTAAAATAAGATTTGCTGTGGAAAATCTGTTTAAGGGACTTACTGAAGAGGAAAAAGCGGCAGGATTAACCAACGCAGTTGTAAAAGATGCCCTTCTTTTAAGCATAAGGGTTGAAGGTGATACGGTTTATCTGGATTTTTCAAAGGAGATAGAGCAGGGTGGAGGTACTGAGATGATGACTGACCGTCTTGCACAGATAGTTTTTACTGCAACACAGTTTGAACCTGTAATGAAGGTGAGGATGCTTATAGAAGGTAAATTCATTAAGTACTTCAGTGGAGAGGGTCTAACGGATGTGGAACATCCAATGAGTAGAGATAATTTTGATTACGATATCAGACAATAGGAGGGGAATTTGAGATGAAAGAAAAGATACATCCTGAGTATGGTGATTCTACCATAGTATGTGTGTGCGGCAATGTTGTGAGAACGCGTTCAACAAAATCGGAAATAAAAGTGGAGGTTTGTTCTAACTGTCATCCATTCTTTACGGGTAAACAGAAACTTGTTGATAGTGCCGGTATGGTTGAGAAATTCAAGAAAAAATATGGAACCAAACAGCAAAAATGAAAACATCTCCGTTGTTTTTGAAGATAGACTCAATGAGATACAGAAGGAGTACGAAAAGTATATCAGGGTGGTGACTTCGGGGGATAAGACACCCTCGTCTTTTAAAGATGTCGCTATAAAACTCCAGGGTCTGGAAAGAATAATAAGTCTTAAGAATACAAGGGATAGGTTGGTCAGGAAGATAAAAGAAACAAGAGAATTTCTTGAAACTACCGACCCGGAGATTCAGGAACTTGCGGAAGATGAAGTAACGAAACTTACAGAGGAAAAGACAGAGATTGAAGCAAAAATAAAAGAAATACTTTTCCCTGAAAAAGAAGAGGATTCCAAGAATGCTATAGTGGAATTGCGTTCTGGAGTGGGGGGCGAGGAAGCTTCTATTTTTGTCAAGGATATCTTCCGGATGTACTCAAAGTTCTGTGAAAAAAGAGGTTATACTATAGAGATGCTCAGTACCCACCAGTCCGGTCCGACAGGATTCAAAGAGGTTATTTTTCTTGTTAAAGGGAAAAATGCTTACGGAGACTTCAAGTACGAAGGCGGTGTGCATCGTGTCCAGAGAGTACCGGATACGGAAAATTATGGAAGAATACATACCTCAGCAGCCACGGTAGCAGTTTTCCCCGAGATACAGGAAAAAGAACTGAAGATTGATACGTCTGAATTAAGGATAGAAACATTTCGTTCTGCCGGAGCCGGTGGACAGAGTGTAAACAAAACATCTTCAGCAGTAAGGATAGTCCATATACCGACAGGGATAGTTATAAGCTGTCAGGATGAAAGGTCCCAAATACAGAACAGGGTAAAGGGGATGAAAATTCTCCGGGCAAGGCTGCAAAACCTTTACGAATCCGAAAAAAAGAGTAAAATAGACATTGAAAGGAAAAAGTCTGTGGGGACAGGGGAGAGAAGCGAGAAGGTAAGGACCTATAATTTTCCCCAGAACAGACTTACTGACCATAGAATTGAGTTGACTCTGTACAATCTGGACAGAATTATGGAAGGGGAGATGGAAGAATTAATAAACATTTTAAGGGAGAGATTACAATGATAAAAAATAAAGTTTTTGTTTCCCTTGTAATAATTTTTACAATCTGCCCGCTGATGCTTTTTTCCGCTGACTATCAGGATACTGTCAATAACGGTGTTATTTTGTTGAAACAGGGAATGGTTGAGGAGGCAATTAAGGCTTTCAAGAGCGCTGAGAGGACACAACCCAACTCAGCCGAAATATACTACTATCTCGGTGAGGCGTATTACCTTGCAGGAGATAGAACCGAAGCCCTGGAAAACTATAAAAAAGCAGTTGAGTTGCAGGATTTAAATCCAGATTACCATTATTCTATAGCGCTTCTCTATCTTTCTGAAGGGAAAAAGGACGAAGCGATTAAAAAACTTGACAGGGTTGTGGAAATTGCTCCTGCTTCAATAACGGGCAGATATGCCGAAAGATTGCGAGGGGAAATTAAGAATTCTCTGTTGAACGAAGAGATGGTAAAGAAGTGGTATAAAATAGAGGAGGAAAGAAGGAAACAGAAGGAAGAAGAGGCAAAAGAAACTGTTACGCCTGAGACAGAGTTTGGAGTACCGGAAGAATCTGCAGTGAAGATGTTGCCTGTGGAACAGATAGTAAAAAGGATAAAATTTGGGACTGAAACAGTTAGAAAAAACTCCTCGCAACAGTTAACAAGATATACACAGTCTGAACTGGTCAAGGTTTCCGCTGAGATAATCAGTTTATTCAGCAAGAGTAAAGATGTGGAGATAAAGAGGAACCTTATGATAACACTCGGAAAGGTTGGTACTCAAGAGTCGGGGAATGTACTTCTGAAGACAGTCCAAAATGAGGAAGAGTTGTTTGATACCCGTATTGTAGCACTTGAAAATATTGCTAACATAAGAACTCCGGAGATTATACAGACACTGCGGAATACACTGAAGGGATTGGTGGAAGCGAGGGAAACCGAAAGGGCTGAAGCGAGAAAAAACATTCAGGAGATAACAAAGAAAACAGATGAAATGCAGGCGAAAAAAATAGCATTAAATTTAGAGATGCAACAGAATAATATTAAGATACAGGAAATACAGAATAAGATAGGTATGGGTGGATATATGCCCCCCCCGGATTTTAATATGCCCCAGCAGGAAGGAGAGGAAATTCCCAAGCCGCTTACCGCTGAAGAGATACTTAAACTGCAGATAGAAGAGAGAAAATTAAGAGAAGATATCACGAAGAAGAATGAAGAGATATCCAAGATAGACGAAGAATTGGGAGAACTGCAAATAAAGAAAAGAAGATATGAGAATCTACTTGTGAGAAAAGGGGGAGGGAAAGATATCACTATGCCTTCCAGAACAATGCAGCCAGAAATGTATTATGGCCCCGGTATGCCTGTAGAATCTTATGAATATATGCCTGTTTCTGTACAGGAAACCGATGAGGAAAAAAATGAGATTGTCTTTGCGCTTTCTCTTATAAATGCCCTCGGTGAAATGCGCGATAAGGAGTCTCTTCCTGTAATAAGAAAAGCATGGAAAGAGTATGAGGTTGACAGTCAAAAAATTAGTTATTTCCTTGCTCTTGCAAGACTGAGTGATTACAGTAACATAAATGCACTCATAGAAAGGCTTAAACAGGATTATCCGCAGGCCGACCCGGGTCAGGAAGTCAAACTGAGGACAGGTATTATAGAGATTGTAGGTGAATACTTTGCCCAGAGGCCCGACGAAGAACTTCTCGGGATGATAAAATATTTGAGTGAAGAAGGGGAACATCCTGAAATACGAGAGGCGGCTTCAAAAACTGTTTCTGCTGTGGTAAAACCTCCTGCAAAATAAAACAAATTTTGGTATTAAAAGAGAATCAAGGTGTCTGCAATTACTTTTGAAAAACTGATAAGAGACAGTGTTGCCTTTCTTGAAGTTCATAATATTGATACACCCCGCAGAAATGTTGAAATCCTCCTATCCTTTCTTT
>CAYORP010000103.1:0-4066 GCA_964406415.1 uncultured bacterium | reverse complement strand
CAGTGTATCATCAGTATTTTCCGTCTTAAAAAGGATGTAGTTGTCATTCACAAATATAGGATAGGAACAGTTCCAGTTGTTGAAGGTCAACTGGAAGAGGTTCTGCTGCCCTGTAAGTTCCTTCGCCCAGAGTTGTTTTCCGCCGGAAGGGTCTGTTGAACTGGTCGCAGTAAATGCAAGAACCTCTCCGTTTGGACTCAGTGCACCAGAGTCATGGTCTTCCGTCAAATCTGAAAGGTCGTATGTATCGGTAAGGTTTTCCAACCCGCTTCCATCTGTGTTTATTACAAAGATGTTATAACCGCTGCCTGTATCTCTTGAAAAAATAATTTTTCTGCCGTCATCTGTTACAACGGGGTTTTTGATATCCCCTGTCCCAGAGAAGGTTAACTGTGTTTTTGTTCCAGTTCCAAGGTCATACTGCCATATATCGTTGTTCTGAACATAGTATGTATACCCTTCTGTCAGTGCAGGGGGGGCAAGACGTTCTTCTGAAACCGGCATAGATGGGTCACCAAAAAGTACCAGTTCATAGTAGACATATCTGGAATAACCTGAACCTCCTATGTTGTCCTTGTGGATATGGAAGGTATCGCCCAGTGTTACTATGTTTTCGTTAAACAGTATGTCAAAAAACTCTCTGTCGTACACCTGTGAAGGGCCCCCTAAAGGATTGCCGGGACTGTACCATCCGTATCTTGAATTGCCGATGAAGGCAACACCCGCGTACTGTGCTGTTACAAAATACTCACCTACAGACCTGAACTCCTCTGGCCTGTCAAAATATGCATTCGTACATCCCTGTGAATAGGCAACAAAGTAGTTGGTGTTTTGTAGGGCAGAGATATCAGAAGGAGAGAGACCACCGCAACTGTCAGGACTTCCATGGGTAAAGATATTGATAATCTGCACACCTGTGTTATTTACGTAGCCTATAACATCTTCTTTTTTGTATGTTTTGTCTCTCTCATAAAAGGTCTTTACATCCCAGTTGTAAGGCATGCAGTCTCTGATGATGGCGTCTTTTGCATCTCCACCCCAGGTGGGGTGCCTGTCAAGTTGTCTTCCGATAAACGCTGCTCTTTTAATCTTGTAGTTGTCGGTCTGGGTATAACTGATTAGTTTATCAGTAAAATTAGCAACGTCTACCTCTATTGCCGCAGGTACCCTGCCCACGAAGACATCTGACATAAGGTCTAACTCGTCTGAACCTTCTCCGAATATGTTATTCCCATTAGAATCAAAACTTCCGTCAAGGTTGCTGTAATAGACGTCTGATGGTATAGGGTCTGGGTAATCTCCTACAGGGCTGGCAAAGTACCTTGCAGGTATAATACTGGAGTTGCCTCCCAGAAGTACATACTGGGTATGCCAGTTGTTGTAAGCCCAGATGATGAAATTTCTTATTCGCTCCTGTCTGTCCCTGCCCGTCTGATAGTAAAGACTGCCCAGTGTGTATATATCGTTAAGGTCAATAATAGCAACCGTCAGTCCCCTGTTGTCCTGTATGTAGTTTGCGAGTGTCTGGAATGAGTCCTTTAACGCACTGTCTGTAATTATTACATAGTCATAGGACTCTACCAGTGGCTTATAGGCCTTGTTTCCTTCAGTATAGGTAAAAACCTCCTCATCATTATCAACAAAGTCTAATATCAGTTTCCTATCTCTTTCAACCGGGCGTGCCTTTATGTCCCTTTCCGACACCCTCTCTTTCATCGCAGTGGAGAATTCTACATTAAGGGTCATAGACTCTGTATGGTCAACCCTGCCATCTGCCGAGTTATACCTGAAGGGATAGAGCCTCACTATTGCGATGTTATGCCCCATCTTCCTTTCTATGCCCAGTATCTCATACTCTTTATCTGGAAACTCCCCTGTAAAGACTAATTCAGCACCTGGCGGGTCGCCTATCTTTACAGGCCTCTGTCCGGTTGCCAGTCTGTATGTGCCCGGCAGTCTCTTGAATGAGGAGGATATGTTTATCTTATCAAGTTTCCTGTTGTTCGGGATGAGTATCCTGGCTGTTATAACAGGCATAATGGGCTTTCCAGTTTCTATGTAATCAGAACATTCCGTAGCATTTATGTGGTGGTAACCACCTTTCTCCTGAACAACTGTGATTTTGCCTGTTCTGTAAAGAAGGGAGAGTCCATCCTCTGTTCTGGAAAGGACCTCTGCATCTCCTGTATATCCCGACCTGCCTAAAAATAATAAAAGGAAAAAACCTACTAGAATTTTTCTTAAGGACATTTCTCTATATCCCCCACATCGGTTCAGTATCGCCAAATGTATAAATGAAGTTGTAGTTGCCGTTTACCCAGAAGTTTATTATCTTCAACAACCAGAAGTCCCATTCATCCGTATCTATCGGCCATCCGTCAATCTGCAGGTTTCCTGCCCACAGGTCAATCGTATAAAGCAGCTCCCCTTCATCTATCTGGTTATCTCTGTTGATGTCAACAGGTATGAACGGCTCACCAATGGTTATATGTGAGTCTCCCGCAGTAAGGTATCTCTTCCCTGATACGGTTACCCCTCCGGTAAGCCAGTGGTCATTTCCGAGTGTATCACCACTGATATCAAATGTCAGTTTCATCTCTATGTTCTCTGTTATAGGATTATTTCCTGCTCCAAAGAGCCATTTTAGTGTCTGTTTGCCTCCGTCTGTTGTTATATATGTATCTGTCGGAGCAAGACCGTTAACTGTCACACCGGTAAGTAACCATGCATCAGGCATATATGAATCAGGCACAGTCTCTTCTACAAAGAAACTTACAGGAAGTTCTCTCGTATCCACTGAAACATAGAGTTTATATTCAAGGGGAATATCATTGTAGTATGTGTCAAATACCAGTTGTCTCTCTACCTCTATACTCTCAGAAGGTACCCTGCCCCATGAAAACCTGCCTGTGGCGGTAATGGGAAGAAAGAGTTCGCTGCCACTTTTAAATTCCTGAGATATATCCACTGTAGATACCTTTTGAGGTGTGCCAGACAGGTATGCAACAGTATTGTTGTCATAGGGAGAAAATTGCGGGTAGGCAGGGTTTTGTGGTTTAGACGGGAAAAATATTATGTTATTCTGTTCTGTTCCATTTAAATTCATCAGCCACAGTTCAGGGACCTGGTTTCTTGTTGATACAAAGACTATCTTTTCGCCATCGGGAGAGAAGGACGGATTATAGTTGTCATCCGTATCTTCCGTGAGGTTTACCGGCAACCCTGTTGAGTTGATAAGTGGTACGGTCTCATATGTTATTGATACAGGAAGTCTGTATATATACTTTTTACTGTTTTCTATGCCGGTAAAAAGGACAGCCCTGCTGTCCGGAGAAAAAGATATATCCTGTTTTTCTATAAGCGGAGAACTTGTGAGTTGTCTGGGGGAGTTTGTCATATCCACAAGCCGAGCCCATATGTCATTGTTCTTCACATATGCGAGCCACCTGCCGTCAGGAGAGAAGGCAGGATAACCTGCAGTTGTGTCCGTCTCGACTGTTGTGGAAGATGTTGTCCCGAGCCTGCGTATCTTTATACCGTTTTCTCTATATGCAGCAAATGTCCCTGTCCAGTTGAAAACAGGGGATGTCCCAGTTGCAATGTTGTTTTCTGCCCCGTCCTCATCTCTGAGCCTTATCTGCCCGCTGATTTCATACAGCCACTGGGTGGGCATCACCTGGGCGATAAAAGAGTGGGGCAGGTATGGGTTCTCTGAAGAGGTGACTCTCCCTGTGCTGTAAGGATTGACAGAATATATGGATGTAAAATAGAGGTCAAAATCCACACTGTTTTGCGTCCCCACAAAGCCGATATCACCGCCACTTAGGAAAAAGGGCTGGGGGTCAGGCTGGTCAGTTGGCTCTATGCCTGAATAATAGAGGTTGTTAAACTTCTGTTGTTCAATATACTCATTCACGTCCATAGTATATATCTGCCAGTCAGTAAAAATATCGGTATTGTTTTCCTGCTTTCCGTAGATAATGGTGTCCCTGTCGCTGTTCAGTGAAGGCCTGCCCAACCGTGGAAAATACGGGCTGTGGTCATTGTTGTTGGTAAGGTCTGTGAG
>CAYORP010000102.1:0-11124 GCA_964406415.1 uncultured bacterium | reverse complement strand
GCACTGGTCAATGTTGTCTTACCATGGTCCACGTGTCCTATTGTCCCTATGTTTACGTGCGGCTTGCTCCTTATAAATTTTTCCTTCGCCATTTCATTTCTCCTTTACCCCTCACTCTCGTTGATAAGATTTCATCGTGAGAGATTTACGATTTTTAATAGCCCCTATACCATTAAGTATCGTACCTTCTTCGCGCCTTGAATTGTCATCAAATTTAAGTTTCCATATTGTTAACTAATTTACTGTGTTTGTATTAGTTTTATCCTCCTGTGATTTTCTTTACCTGCTCATCAGGAACAACCTCATAATACGAAGGTTCCATTATATAATTTCCTCGTCCCTGTGTCAATGACCTCAGTACAGTTGCATATCCAAAAACCGAGCGTAACGGAATAGTACCCTGTATGATTTTTATTGTACCGTTTGTCTTCACATGTTCTATTTTCCCATTTCTACGAACAAGGTCAGCAAGAATTCCACCAAGAAATTCCTCAGGTATTGAAACCTCCACATTCATAATCGGTTCAAGTAAAACAATGGAAGTTTTCCTTATTGCCTCTTTAAAAGCCATTGATGCAGCAATTTTAAAGGCAATTTCGTTGGAATCCACAGGGTGTGAAGAACCACCAATCACCGTAACCTTTACGTCTACAACAGGAGAACCGATTAAAGGTCCCGACTCCATCGCTTCTTCTATACCTTCCTCTATAGGAGAAGTGAATTCTCTCGGGATGTCATTATTATTTGCCATGTTCTCAAAGGCAAATTTTTCTCCCCTGTTCAGAGGTTCTACTTTTAATATAACATGTCCGTAGTGCCCTTTGCCACCTGATTGTTTTATAAACTTCCCTTCTCCATTGGCAGAAGTGGTTATTGTTTCTCTATAGGCAACTTCAGGTTTCCCTAATCTAACATTCAGTTTGTATTCCCTTTTAAGTCGCTCCACAATAACTTCTATGTGCAGTTCTCCCATTCCCATAATTATAACCTGCCCGGTTTCTATGTCTGTCTTAAGTTTTACTGTAGGATCCTCATCCGTAATTTTGAGGAGGGTGTTATAAACTTTTTCAAGGTCTGTTTTAACTCGCGGTTCAACTGCGACATAAATTACAGGTTCAGGAAACTTCGTCTGTTCCAATAAAATAGGATGTTTCCTTTCTGAAATCGTATTTCCATTATAGGTCTTTTTAAATCCTGTAAGGGCTACTATATCCCCGGCAGAAACCTCTTCCTTTTCCTGGTATTTATTCGCATGCACCTCCAGAATTCGCATAATTCTTTCGTTGGTATCAGTTATACAGTTATAAACAGTCTGCCCTTTCTTAATCTTCCCTGAATATATCCTCGTGTAAAATATTTTCCCCATCTTAACATCATTATAGATTTTAAAGATGTATGCAGACAATTTCTCTTTTTCATAAGGGTGGAATATTACTTCACAGTCTTTCTCAGGATTTAAACCTTTTATCTCTCCGCGGTCAATTGGTGAAGGGAGGTAATCAACAATAGCATCTAACAATAAAATGGACCCTTTATTTTTAAGAGATGCTCCACAAAACACAGGGAAAAAATGACCCTCTATGGTTCCTTTCCTTACAGCCCTTTTTAAAACATCTATCCTTACTTGTTGTCCATTCAGATATGTATCCATAACTTCTTCATCTGCATCAGATGCCTTTTCAAGAATAAGATGATGGTAACGCTCTGCTTCACTTTTAAACTCCTGTGGAATCTCCTCCTCTTTTACAGAAAATTCTTTTTCATCAGGATAAAAAAATGCCTTCTGCGTCATAATATCAATAATTCCACTAAACTCCCCTTTTTCTATTATCGGAATCTGCATTACAAGCACATCAGCATCAAAAGTGTCTTCTATATCCTTTACTACCCTATAAAAATCTGCTCCCACTCTATCCATCTTATTAATATATATAATACGTGGTATTTTATATCTCTCGCTTTGTCTCCATACAGTTTCAGATTGCGGCTGAACACCCCCTACCCCACAAAAAATTCCTATAGCACCATCAAGAACCCTTAAAGAACGTTCAACCTCCACCGTAAAATCTACATGTCCTGGAGTATCAATAATGTTTATTTTATGTTTCTTCCAGTAACAGGTAGTCACTGCGGAAAAAATGGTAATGCCTCTTTCTTTCTCCTGGTCAAACCAATCCATTACAGCGGTTCCCTCATCAACTCCGCCTATCTTATAAGTCTTACCGGTATAAAATAATAAACGTTCAGTGGTAGTTGTTTTCCCTGCGTCAATATGCGCTATTATCCCTATATTTCTTATTTTCTCCATTATTTTTCCTCCCTGCCACAACACTTGTTTTCAGGAAAAGCAGAAAATTATCTAAGACTATTATGCCATCAGTAGATTTTTAGCGAAGTAGTTACGGGAGAGTGCTATTTTGAAAGTAAAATAGTTTTTGGTTACCAGCGGTAATGCGCAAACGCGCGATTGGACTCAGCCATTTTATGAGTATCTTCTTTCTTTTTAACGCTCGGGCCCTCACCCTTCGCCGATTCAATAAATTCATCCATCAACCTGTCAGCCATACATTTCCCTTTTCTTCCTCTGGCAGATTTTATCATCCATCTTATTGCAAGAGCCAGACTTCTTTTGGATGGCACTTCCACCGGGATCTGATACGTAGCACCACCAACACGCCTCGCACGAACCTCAACTCTCGGTTTAACGTTACCCAATGCCTTCTTAAAAACGGAAAGGGGATCTTCACTGGTTTTATCCTTAACTCTATCCATAGAATCATAAAATATCTTGTAAGCCAGATTTTTCTTACCATCCCACATAAGTAAACTTATAAAGGTATCCACTTCATAGTCATTATATTTGGGGTCACCTGAAACCTCTTTTTTTATTATTTTTTTTCGTCTCGGCATTTTTTAACCCTCCGGTTTTTTCTCGCCTTTTTCTGACGGTCTCTTCGTTCCATATTTGGACCTTGACTTTTTCCTTCCTTCTACACCACCGGTATCAAATGTTCCTCTGAGAATGTGATACTTTACACCGGGTAAGTCTCTTACCTTACCGCCCCTTACAAGAACAATAGAATGTTCCTGCAGGTTATGTCCGATACCTGGTATATATGCAATGACTTCTTTCCCGTTAGTGAGTCTAACTTTTGCTATTTTTCTTAAGGCTGAATTTGGTTTCTTGGGGGTTGCAGTTTTAACATAAAGGCAGACTCCCCTCTTTTGTGGATTTCCTCCCAACGCTGTAGATTTTAACTTTTTATCTTTCTTCTTCCTTTTCTTTTTTATAAGTTGACCGTAAGTAGGCATTTTTTTCTCCTTTACCCCGAACCGACGCCTTCTGCTTGTCTTGCGAGCGTATTGTGCGTGGCAATCTTATGAGATTGCTTCGTCGTTATACTTCTCGCAATGACAATCGCGGGAATCCCATTTCTCGCAATGACAAACGGTGAGGGGAACAACCTATTTCTTAACTGTTTCTTTTTCTATTTCCTGTTCCAACCCTTCAGGAATCTGAACATCCGAAATCTCTCTGAATATCCCTGTTCCAGCAGGTATTAACCTCCCAAGAATAACATTCTCTTTAAGACCTGTAAGATAATCCTCAGCTCCAAGCAAAGCAGCACTGGTAAGCACCTTGGTCGTTTCCTGAAAAGATGCTGCAGAAATAAAACTTTCACTATTCAGTGCAACTCTTGTTATACCAAGAACCTGAGGTCTGAAAGTTGCCGGCTTTTTATTCCTGGGCAGTTCATCATTAATCTTCTGTATCTTAACCCTGTCTATTTCTTCCCCTTCAAGCAAATAGGTATCCCCAGGATTTTCAACCCTGACCCTTGATAACATCTGGCGAACTATAATCTCTATGTGTTTATCGTTTATGGTAACACCTTCAACGCGGTAAACACTCTGTATTTCATTTAACATATACTCCTGAACCTTTTTTTCACCTTCTATCTTTAATATATCTTTTAACACAACATGCCCGTCCGTGATTCTTTCACCCGACCTTATTCTGTCTCCAGTGCTTATCAGAAGGTGTTTTCCCGCAGAAATCTCATATTCTTTGACAGTTTCCGTCTCTTCATTGGTTACCACAACCTTTCTTGTACCTTTGGCAGCGGAGATAACTTCAACCATACCTTCAATCTCACTGAGAATGGCAGGATTTTTGGGATTTCTCGCTTCAAAGAGTTCGGAGACCCGCGGCAGACCACCTGTAATATCCTGAACCCTCCTCTCTGCCCGCAATATCTTGGCGAGAATATCTCCTGGTGACACCTTATCTCCTTTTTCCACCATAATATGCGCACCCTCAGGTACATGATAAACTCCAAGTATGTGTTTTTTACTGTCTGTTATCAAAATCTGTGGGTCCATCTCCTCTTTCTGCCCGATTATAACTTTTCTTCTTATCCTTGTTGTAGAATCAATTTCCTCTTTGGCTGTCTTACCTATTTCTATATCATTATAGTCCACAATACCTTCAGAATCTGCTATGATAGGTATAGAATAAGGGTCCCAGGTGGCTATTGTTTTTCCGGCACTTACCTTTTGTCCATCTTTTATCAGTATCTCTGAACCAACCCTCAAAGTATAAACATCTATCTCCCTGTCCCTTTCATCATAGAGTCCTATTCTCCCTTCTCTCTGTATAACAACATCTCTTCCTTTTTTGTTCTTAACCGTCTTGAGATTTTCAAGATACCTCACAGTAGAATCCTTCTGCGCTTTATAGGATGATGCCCCGACACCTCTTGATGCTGCACCTCCTGTGTGAAAAGTCCGCAGGGTCAACTGAGTTCCCGGCTCTCCAATAGATTGGGCTGCTATAACACCCACCGCCTCTCCTATATTAACCATTTTTTTCCTTGAAACATCCCAACCGTAACATTTTGAGCAAACACCTTTTTCCGCTTTACAGGTTAGAACAGACCTTATTCTGAGTTTATTTATACCTGCATCTTCTATCTTTTGTGCTTTTTCCTCATCTATAACCTCACCTGCCCTTACAACTGTACTATCTGTAACTATATCAACAACATTGTCCAGGGCAACCCTGCCTACAATACGGTCTTTCAAAGACAGTATTTCTTCATCTCCGAGAGTCAGCGGACTTATAAGTATGCCTTCAAGAGTCCCGCAATCCTCCTCGCTGACAATAACAGAATGAGCAACATCTACCAACCGTCTGCTTAGATATCCTGCATCTGAAGTTTTTAGAGCGGTATCAACAAGCCCTTTCCTTCCACCGTGGATTGATATAAAATATTCAAGAAGTGATAGTCCTTCTTTAAAATTTTTCTTAACAGGAGTTTCTATGATTTCTCCTATTTCTCCTGTAACTTTTTTTGGCCTTATCATCAATCCTCTCATACCCATAAGTTGATTTGTTTGGGATTTGTTCCCTCTTGCCCCTGAGTCCACCATAAGGTGAATTGAGTTTATCCTGAAAGGCTTTATTGAAGTATCTTCTCTGAGAGTATTCATAACCGCTCTGCCTATTTCATTAGTGGCAAATGTCCAGATATCAACAAGTTTATTATATCTTTCACCGTCAGAAATAATCCCTGTCTGATAATTCCTTTGGATTTTTTCCGTTTCTGCATTTGCCTCCTCCATAATCCTGTCTCTCTCAACAGGAACCTTAAGGTCATCCACTCCTATGGTTATACCTCCTGTGGTTGAGAAGTAAAAACCCAGGTTCTTAACCTCATCAAGAAATTTGACTGTTGCTTCATATCCACATTTTTTCAATACCTCACCTATTAATTTTTCCAGACCTGCACTTTGAAACATCTCGTTTTTGAAAGGTATCCCATCCGGAATAATTTCATTAAAAATCACCCTGCCTGCGGTGGTAGTCAACATCTCACCTTTCTCATCCCTTACCTTTACAGGCCGGTGCAGCTCAATCTGGTGTAGATTATAAAGATATACAACCTCATTAAAATCTGAAAAAGGTCTTGGATATTCCTCATCTTTACTCTGAAACGTCAGGTATGCACAACCCATAACAATATCTCTTGTCGGAGATACTATAGGCTTTCCATTTGCAGGAGAAAGTATGTGTGTTGTTGATTTTATCAGCATTTCTGCTTCAAGACGCGCTTCGGGGGTAAGAGGTAAATGGACACTCATTGTGTCTCCGTCAAAATCCGCATTGAACGCAGGGCATACCAACGGATGTATCTTTAGAACATTACCCTCAATGAGCCTTGGTTCAAAAGCCTGTATGCTCAATCTGTGTAGGGTTGGCTGCCGATTCAACAACACAGGATGATTTTTGATTACACGTTCAAGTACTTCCCATACCTCCGCTCTGTTTTCCCTGATAGCCCTCTTGGCACTTCCAAGGGTATGAAAATATTCTCTTTTCCTTAACTCTCTTAAAACAAAAGGCCCGAATAGCTCAAGGGCCATCTCTTTAGGGATTCCGCATTCATGAAGTTTCAATTCAGGGCCCACAACTATAACAGCTCTTCCAGAGTAATCAACCCGCTTACCCAGAAGATTCTGTCTGAACCGACCCTGTTTTCCACGGAGAGCATCCGCCAGAGATTTAAGAGGCCTTCTTCCTTTACCCAGAACAGGATTGCCATGTTTCCCGTTATCCATCAGTGCATCAACGGATTCCTGAAGCATACGTTTCTCGTTCCTCACGATTATATCAGGTGCCTGCAACTGAATGAGTTTTTTTAGACGATTATTCCTGTTTATTACTCTCTGGTAAAGATCATTTAAGTCAGATGCGACAAATCTGCCCCCATCAAGTGGAAGCAGAGGTCGCAGGTCTGGTGGTGTAACTGCAATAATACTGGTTACGAGATATTCAGGTTTGACTTGAGTTTTAAGCAGTCCCTGTACCATTCTGAGTTTTTTTATCAGCATCCTTCTGGTTCCGTATGCTTTTTTCTTTCTGCTTTTCAACTGTTGCTTTATCGTATCCTCAACCTTTTGCAAATCAATCTTTTTTAATAACTCCTGAATTGCCTCAGCCCCGATGCCTGCTCTGAATTTATTACCATATTTCTCCAGATTTTCATGATAATCCTTTTCATACAGAAGAGTTTTCTCTTTAAGGGGAGTGGCTCCCGGGTCTATTACTATATATCTTTCATAATAAAGAACCATTTCCAGTTCAGATTGGGACATATCAAGCAAAAGCCCAAGCCAGTTAGAGGTACTTTTGAATAACCATACATAGGATACGGGAGTAGCAAGTTCTATGTGGCCCATCCTTTCCCGCCTGACTTTTGAACTGGTAACTTCCACTCCGCACCTGTCACATACTATCCCTTTATATCTTATCTTTTTGTACTTTCCGCATGAACATTCATAATCTTTTATCGGACCGAAAATCCTTTCGCAGAACAGGCCGTCACGTTCAGGCTTGAACGTTCTGTAATTCAATGTCTCCGCCTTTTTAACCTCTCCATGAGACCATTGATGCATAAGCATCGGAGAGGTAATTTTTATATTGGCGACTTCTATATCTTTTCCGTTCTCTTTTCTGGTTTCAACCTTCAGGTCAAGTCCAAGTCCCTGCAGTTCTTTTCTGAGTACATGAAAAGATTCAGGGATATTGTCCCCGCGATAATCAAGACCTTTTGCTATACTTTCATACATAATCTTTCTACCTTCAGTATCATCACTTTTTACCGTCAGCATCTCCTTCAATGTATGAGCAGCACCATAGCCTTCAAGTGCCCAGACTTCCATTTCTCCCAATCTCTGACCTCCAAACTGAGCTCTTCCTCCAAGAGGCTGCTGGGTTATAAGAGAATATGAACCGGTACTCCTTGCATGTATTTTCTCATCAGCAAGGTGTTTCAGTTTCATCATATACATATAACCAATTGTAATAGGCTGCGCAAAAGGTTCCCCTGTCTGTCCATCATACAATATATCCTTACCGTCTTCAGAAAAACCTGCTTTCTTGAGTAGTTGTTTTATTTCCCATTCTTTTACGCTCTCAAAAATAGGTGTTTCAGTACTATATCCGAGAGTTTTTAATGCCCTGCCCAGATGTATCTCAAGCACCTGCCCGATATTCATTCTTGACGGGACACCAAGAGGGTTTAATACCACATCTACAGGAGTACCATCCTCAAGAAACGGCATGTCTTCTTCAGGCATTATTTTAGAAACAACACCCTTATTCCCATGCCTACCACTCATCTTATCCCCAACGTCAACTTTCTTTTTAACCGCTACCTCAACAACAATCTTGCAAATCACGTCCGGATCCAATTCCGGACCTTTCTTTATCTTTAATTCTTCATTTTTGAATTCCTTCTTAAGCGCTCCCAGTTCTGTTTCTCCAAGATTCACAAGTTTTGCCACATCATCCTTGTATTTTTCAGGAACCTTGCTGAGGAATTTTTGCCACCCTTCAGAAGTCGGAACAACTTTATGTTTTATCTTATATGTTTTGGAAATATTCTTCAGTTCTTCCGTGATAACCTTTTTTATCACCTTTTCCTTTGCCAGATAAACAGTCCTTAACTCTTTTACATCCTTGTTTATTTTATCCTCAGACATATTCTCTCTGCGGGTATATTTCCTCACATTGATAACAGTCCCTTTCGTACCAGGAGGAACCTTCAATGAAGTGTTCTGAACATCCTTCGCCTTTTCACCAAAGATGACCCTTAATAGCTTCTCTTCAGGGGTAAGTTCGGATTCTCCTCTCGGAGTAACCTTACCCACCAGTATGTCATCAGGCTCAACTTCAGCCCCGATTATAACAATTCCTTCTTCATCAAGATTTTTCAGTCTTTCTTCAGGAGTATTGGGCAGGTCAGAGGTTATCTCTTCGGGCCCAAGTTCGGTTTCTCTTGCCTGCACCTCAAATTCTTTTATGTGTATTGAGGTGAAAAAATCCTCCTTAACAAGCCGTTCGCTTAACAATATTGCATCTTCATAGTTATAACCCTGCCATGGCATAAAAGCAGCCAGAAGATTTCTTCCAAGTGACAGATTACCATCTTTTGAAGCCGCAGGGCCATCTGAAATTATCTGGTCTTTTAAAACCCTTTCTCCCTCATTTACAATGGGCCTCTGGTGAAAAGAGGTATCCTGATTGGTACGTATAAAATTCTTCAGGTCATATACATCTTCCTCTTCCCATGGAAAAACCCCCTGCTTATCTCTCTTTATAACAATTTTCTTGCCGTCAACATAAGTAACCAATCCATCATTTTTTGCTTTTAAAACAACTCCACTATCTCTTATAACATATTTTTCCATGCCGGTTCTTACAAGAGGCCCCTCACTCCTAACCAGCGGGACTCCCTGCCTCTGCATGTTTGACCCCATCAAAGCTCTATTTGAATCATCATGTTCAAGAAAAGGGATTAAAGAGGCACTTACACTCACTATCTGTATAGGAGATATACCTATATAATCAATCTGTTCGCGTAAAACATCTCCAAAATTACCACCCTTGGTTCTTACGGTAATTTCTTTCGGAATAATTCTTTTCGTTTTAGAGTCAACTGGTGTCCCTGGAGGCGCTATAATATATTCGTCTTCTTTATCTGCTGTAAGGTAATCAATAAGGTTTGTAACCACCCCTTTTTCCACCCTATAATAAGGCGTCCTTACAAAACCAAGTTCATCAATCTTTGAATGTACGGTTAAAGAATTTATCAACCCGATATTTGCACCTTCGGGTGTTTCTATGGGACACAGACGTCCGAAATGAGTATAATGCACATCACGCACCTCAAAACCGGCTCTTCTTCTTTCTTTCACTACCGCGGCAACCCTTCTCTTGTGTGTTATCTCAGCAAGTGGATTTATTTTATCCAGAAACTGTGATAACTGATTTCTGGCAAAAAAATCGTTTACCACAGTCATAAAAACTTTTCCATTAATCATGTCCTGCGGTTTAATACTGAGTATTTTTCGTTTATCCACCATAGCCATCTTTTCTTTTGCAAATCTTGCAAGACGTATAAGACCTCCATAAACATATTCCTGTATAATTTCGGCTGACACACGGACCCTTTTATTCCCCAGATGGTCTATATCCTGAGTCTCTCCTTCCCCTTTCTCCAGAAGATTCAATAGATATCTTATAGTTTCTATAATGTCTTCCTGCCTTAAATGCCTTTCTTTAAAATCCAATCCCAGTTTTTTGTTTATCTGGTTTCTACCTGCTTCTGAAAGGTCATAACTCTCTTCAGAGAAAAACAGAGTATTAAAGAGTTTTGTCGCTTCTTTGAGAATTGGAGGATATCCAGGTCTTATCTCAGTATATATTCTCTTTAAAGCTTCCTCTCTATCTTTGATGTCATCCCTCGCGAGAGTTATTGCAAGATAAGAATCAGGCTTCATATCGGAAGGATTTTTATAAAATGTGCTAATGATATCTTCTTCTGTATATCCAAGTGCCTTCAGGAAAGTTGTAACGTAAACTCTTCTCCTGCCCAGGTAGATAATGAGACAACTATGGTTATCAACCTGCAGTTCTATCCATATGCCACGTGAAGGATATATCTTGGCAGAATAAAGACTTTTCTGCCCCGTCATCTCTTCTTCCTTAAAATATACACCAGGACATCTTAACAACTGATTAACTATTACCCGCTCTATCCCGTTTATGATGAAACTACCGTTATCTGTCATTAACGGTATACTGCCTACATATATATCCTGTTCCTTAATACCCTTTATCTCAAGTTCTTTTGTCTTTTTGTCTCTTTCTTTTATTACAATGCGGACCTTAATTTTTAGACGTGATTCGTACGTACTCTTTTTTTCTACACATTCTTCTATACTATCTACAGGGTCATCCAGGTTATAATTCACATACTCCAGTTGTAAAATTTTATCCTCGCTTTCCACTGGAAAAACTTTACGCAAAAGTTCCTCAAGCCCTGTTAACTCTCTTTTGTCAGGAGAAATATCCTTTTGCAAGAACCTCAAAAAAGGGGCCTTTTGCACTTCAAGTAAATCCGGAATTTCTGCCATTTTCATTTTCAAATCTCCCGAGATTTTTATAAATTACAGGCTCTAATACAGCCGCAGTAAATTAGTTGACAATCTGGAAGCTCAGATTTGATGACAATTCAAGGCGCTACGAAGTTCCGATACTTAATGGTATCGGGACAA
>CAYORP010000101.1:0-10512 GCA_964406415.1 uncultured bacterium | reverse complement strand
ATGACGAAGCAATCTCTATATAAGGTTGAGATTGCCACGGCAAAATACGCCTTGCAATGACAGAGAGCATGAGATTGCCGCGCAAAAATCGCTCGCAATGACGTGGTTGAGTGAGGACTTACGTTTTCTCTGTCAATCCCAAAAAATCTTAGGGTGGGTGAGGGGATTGTGCTATCTGAAATACGATTACGCACGGTCTCTGCTCATCAGGGAAGAAACTTCAGTCGGCTCGGCGCCCTTCGTTCCCACAACACTCAGGGTCGGCCAGTCGATAGATTCACCCCCTCCCCTTCAAAGAAGAAAAATCTTAGGGTCACTGAGGGAGAAGATTCAAAACTCTATGATGTCATGTGCGGAGTTTCTGGAAAAACTGGGAGTTTTAGCATTAACTTTTTGACGGTTTTTGATTTAATTTTTCGGAAGTGTTAAAATTTAAAATATGAGTAAAAGTCTCCATGGAATTAAAGGCTTTGACGCCGTAAAAGTATTCGTGAAAATCGGCGGTATTAAAAGAAAAGGGAAAGGGGACCATATCAATATAAAGATGCCCAATGGGCAATTGATAACCATCCCGTTAAGCAAGGAATTAAAAATAGGCCTTTTAAAAAATGCTATTAAGAAAGCAGGTATTACAGAAGAGAATTTTTTAGAACTTTTATAGCGAGGTGGCTATGGAATACACGGTCATTATTCATCAGGCAGAAGAAGGTGGATATTGGGTAGAAGTCCCTGTTTTGCCGGGTTGTTATTCTCAAGGGGAAACTATGGAAGAAGCATTAACAAATATTAAAGATGCTATTGAACTTCACCTTGAAGATTTGAAAGAAGACTCGGAAATTCCGAGTGATACTGGTTTTGTAATCGGCAGAGTAGAGGTTCCTGTTATTTAACTCTTTTCGGGTGGGTGAGGGGATTTGAACCCCCGGCTCCTAGAGCCACAGTCTAGTGCTCTGCCCCTGAGCTACACCCACCATAGACTACAAAAACAAATCCTGAATATTAAATCTGAAATGGCGTTTTATTTTAACACAATTAGCAGGTAAAATAAACAGGTGTGCGCGCCTGGCCCGATTTGAACGGGCAACCTGTAAATATTCAGCAAAGCCCATCAATTCTCACAGAAACTTCACTTTCCCCTCACCTTAATCCTCTCCCCAAGGGGAGAGGGATGGGTGAGGGGGGCATTTCAGTCTGCCACCCTTGAAAAAAACGTGGTTCACTAGGACTTACGGGCAACCTCTCGCTTCGCTCTCGGGACAGGGGTGCTTCCCCTTTCCCGACGATACCCCCACTACAAAATACATGGGAAAAGTGCCTTTTCCCATACCCTTTTCAAAGGTTGCCCTCAGGTTAATTTCTATATGGCGCGCCTGGCCCGATTTGAACGGGCAACCTTTGGGTTCGAAGCCCACTACTCTATCCAGTTGAGCTACAGGCGCACAAGCAATACCGTCACTAATATTATAAATCAATTGCCTGTAAAAGGGAAAGAGACCTCATACTTTCTGCCCGTTACCTGTCTCTTTTATTGAGAAACAAATCAAAAATGATAAAAGAGATAGTATGATACATGCCAGGCAAATCATTTTGTAGGCAGAATTAGGATAGATTATAATCCCCGCAATTTCAACCGCATTATGCCTGAAGGCATCAAGTATGCGTCCCGCAGCATATCCTGTGGATGAGATGAAAAGCCATGACAGTGAGTTATAGAATCCGACTGAAGTGGAAACAACCTCCAATTCATTCACCTCTTTCATAGCCGTTATGTAAACGGGAGTGACCGCGGCGGATACAGCAAGGAGAATATAGGAGAGCAGGACAAGTTTTGTGCCCCCTTGAAATGAAAAATTCAGGAATAATATAATGGAAGCCACAAACGTAATTGAATTGGCCGCAAGCAAAAACGGCCTGCGCAGTCCCACAAGCCTGGATGTGAAACCGGAAATAAAAGCAAAACACGTATTCGTTACTATCATAACAAATGTGAAAAATGACGCCTGCGCCGAAGTAATGTTAAATGAATCCTGCAGGTATTTTTTGCCAATTGTCGTCTGGAAAAGCATATACACGCTGTAGTTCATTGCGCCAGAGAGCGCAACAGGGAAAGAATGCCTATTTTTGAGCACCAGAAACAGCGATTTCAGGGAAAACGTTTTCTTCTGTGCGTAAACTGCTCTGGCTCTGTTCATCACCGGTGCACCGATAAGGGCAAAAAGGCCGCAAATCAACCCGGCAATAAGAAATGAATTTCTCCATCCCATGTGACTGACCGCCCGTTCCAGAGGATAGGTTGCTAAAATACCCCCTGAGTAACCCATCATGAGAGATATACTGAGGAAGAATGGGAAATCTTCAGCGTCATAGACCACTGTGAGTATTTTCACAAGGCTGATAAATATGAAACTGGCGCTGAAACCAACAAAGACGCGCATAATGAAAAGCATAACTGGTGAATACGCAAATGAAAAAAGGGTGGAGGTTAAACCAAGAAGCAGACCGCCCATAAGAAAGGTTCTGAAACCTCCAAAACGGTCGGAGAGCATACCGGCGACAATCTGCATCGCCCCGTAGACAATAAAAGTCAGTGAACCAAGTCCTGCCACAGCAGTGGCGGTCAGCGCAAATTCTGACTGGATTTCATTAAATATCGTTCCGGGCACCGCTATTCTCTGGAAATATGAAAAAAAATAGACGGCATTCACCAGAAGCAGGATAAGTCCACGGTTAATCCTCTTTTCTACCATCTTCGCTTACCGATGATGTCTTATTGTTCTTCTGCTCCTCATATCTCTTAAGCGTGTTTATAAGAGATTCGGCTTCTTCTGGCATCTCCACCCTACCCTCCAGCAGAATATCTCTTGCTTTTATATCTTTAATGCCATAAAAGGTTTTGTTCGCTTCTTTATCAGTCATAATCAGACCGCCTTCAAAGGAAGCACCCAAAAAAGCACCTCTTGCTCGTGAATATATAAATATGCCTGTGGCAGGTAAACCCGCCTTTGCTCCCGCTTCTCTGCCGACCGGTCCCACAGCAGCAGAAATTTCCCCGCCTATCTTTAGAGGCGATTTTAAAAGAAGGGTCAGTCCTTCCTCATTCATTATCAAAAGTATCGCATCAACCATCTTGGCGCCAATCTGAAAACCAAAACTACCCTCTGCCGTCGCTATGAAGGAAGGAGGACTCCATTCTCCTGTTTCCCTGTTTTTTGCAAGTATTATGCCGTTACCCCCTTTTGCCCCCAGTACAAAACCTGCCTTGTACTGCCGCATAAATATAACCGCATATGCCTCTTTTAAAAAATGCTGGGGTATGGAGGTATCGGGAGAGGTCATCATATGTTTAATGGTTTCTTCAGCCCTCTCAAAATATCTTACAAGGTCCTCTCGCGTTGAAGCATATGAAGTGGCTGAAAAAGATACAAGCAACACAAACAGCAAGATTTTTTGTTTCATATTCCTCCTCCGTTTTGTAATAAAAACAACCATTCAGGTTTGTTTCATTATAGCACGTTATGTCTTTCCAATAAAGACAAAATATGCTACAATTTTTGCAAGTAAATTCTGATGAACAGGAACAGGGAGGAAACATGAAAAGTTACAAACGAGAATTAACATTTAATACACCAACGCGGTTCGCTTTCATTAACATTACAGGTGAGGTACAAAAAGCAGTAGATGAAAGCGGTATAAAAGAAGGGTTGTGCCTTGTGAATGCAATGCACATAACGGCAAGTGTTTTCATTAATGATGATGAGAAGGGCCTTCACAGTGACTTTGAAAAATGGCTGGAAAAACTTGCGCCGCATCAGCCTGTCTCACAATATGCTCACAATGTAGGAGAGGATAATGCCGACGCTCATATGAAAAGACAGGTTATGGGAAGAGAGGTGGTTGTAGCCATAACGAGAGGTAAACTTGATTTTGGACCATGGGAACAGATTTTCTACGGAGAGTTTGACGGGAGAAGGAAAAAACGTGTTTTAATAAAAATAATCGGTGAATAGGTTTAAGAGTATATTACACTATAGAAGGTGGAACTCCTTTAATTTCTTTTCAAGCGCATCTTTAAATTCGGGGAATTCATCCTTCACCCTCCGTCCTTTAACCTCCCCTGTACCAATAATCACCCCGCCTTTACGCTCCACAAGTTCAATGAAATTTTGCATTGCCCTGCCTTTCCCGCTTCCGCTTCCATAAGTTGTAAAGATAAACACCTTTTTCCCTTGCAGGTCAACACTATCAAGGTATGTACGGACTGCAGGAGTTATATCAAACGCCCATACGGGGCTGCCAAGAAAAACTATTTCTGAATCTGCTATTTGCGGTATACCTTTAAGTGTCACATACTTCTTCCTTAATGCATAACTGCAGTTTTTAAAGAATGAACCGGTCTCAGAAGTCTCCAGACGGAAAACCTCAACATTGTATTCTCTGGATTCAAAATATTCTGCAATAAGTTCTGACAGAGTCTTTGTTCTGGAGGAGAGAGAAAAATATACTATGGAAATTTTCATATCTCTATGATATACTTTTAATCTTGAAAATGCAACGTAGAATTTGACCGGGGGGTTTTATGGAAAAAGAGAGCATCCTTTTCAAATTGATGGAGTTGTCACGGGACAGGAATGCTTCGGACATACATTTACAGGTAGGTTCAAATCCCGTACTGCGCATAAAGGGAGAACTTGTACGTCTAACGGAATACCCCCAGATGGAATATGACCACCTGCAGGAAATAATCTCTGCCATACTAAAAGAATTCCAGAAAAAGTTACTTGAAGAAAATGGCAGTGTTGATACGGCAATGGGACTGCACGACATTGGAAGATTCCGCATAAACATTTTTAAACAACGTGGTTCAGTATCTCTCACAGCAAGAAGAATCTCAAACATTATACCTGACTTTGTATCCCTTAACCTGCCTCTTTCAACATCAAAAATCTCTGAATTTTTTAACGGACTCGTCCTTGTTACAGGTCCGACAGGATGCGGTAAATCCTCAACACTTGCAGCTGTGATAAACAACATAAACAAGAACAGGGCATGCCATATATTATGCATAGAGGACCCTATAGAATATCTATATAAAAACGAACAGGCAATAATTACCCAGAGAGAACTGGGCATAGATGTTTTATCCTTTAAATCTGCACTTAAATATGCAGTAAGACAGGACCCTGATGTAATACTTGCGGGCGAAATAAGGGACTCCGAAACCGTGGAATTTGCACTTCAGGCTGCGGAAACTGGACATCTTGTTTTCGGAACACTGCACAGTTCCAATGCATCCCTGACTATATCCCGACTCTTAAATTTTTTCCCGCAGGAAAGGCAAACCCAGATAAGAAGGAATATAAGTATGCATCTCAGGGCAGTAGTATCACAATTATTATTGCCTGCATTAAAACCGGATATGCACCTTGTTCCCGCATGTGAAATTATGTTCGTCTCTCCACTTATAGCACGACTGATAGCGGAAGGCAAGGATGATAAAATACTAAAAGCCATAAAGTCAGGTAAAAACGAAGGCATGCAGGACTTTGAAGATGCACTGATAGACCTTGTCAACAAAGAATTCATCTCGGAAGAAACAGCTATGAAATTTACAGAGAATCCACAAAGTCTTGAAATGAAATTAAAAGGCATCTACCTGAGTGAAGAAGGAGGTATAGTTTCTTAAGTGTTCAAATCCGAGCCGATTAAAATACAAATCGGGGCGCTCGGATTTGAACCGAGGACCTCATGGTCCCAAACCATGCGCGCTAAACCGGACTGCGCTACGCCCCGCAAACCTCTACATTTTACCCAAAAAATGAAATTTCTGCAACTATATAAAGGGTTTGGAGTGCAAAAACAGAAACGAATCTGTAAAAACGGACACTGAGGAGATACAAAAATGGAAAAGGTTAAGGTAGGAATACTGGGTTTGAAAAGAGGGTTCAGCCATCTGACAGGTTGCCTTGCAGCAAAAAACATTGAAGTGATAGGATGCGCTGACCGACTGAAGGATTTGCGTGATAAAGCAGAGGGTATAGTGGATGCAAAAAAAGTTAAGGTTCTGGCTGAGTTTGATGACTTACTTGAATTGAAACCCGATGCTGTGGTAATCG
Source organism: uncultured bacterium (assembly GCA_964406415.1). Taxonomy (GTDB): domain Bacteria; phylum Ratteibacteria; class UBA8468; order B48-G9; family JAFGKM01; genus JAFGKM01. The sequence goes on along the minus strand of CAYORP010000101.1, from coordinate 4,399 downwards.
TAAGCAACGGCAGGCTGCAAGCATCCCATTCTATCAAAGCAATGAAAGCTGGTTGCCATGTTCTTTCTGAAATCCCCGGGGCTTTCACTCAAGAAGAAATAACGCAGATTATCCTGACAGCAGGCTATACAGGTAAACAGTATATGATGGCAGAAAACACCTGTTTCTGGGACTTTTTCCGCTACTGGAGAAAATGGCTTTTAGAAGGTCAGTTCGGTGCAGTTTCCCTGGCCGAAGGTGAATATCTGCACTATCTTCCCTACTCTATGATAGATGACAGCGGAAATCGTTACACTCCACAGGAAGTTAGAGAAAAAAACATTAAGAATGTCCATCCTCTATGGCGGGCTGACCAACCACCCATTCAATACTCAACGCACGATATAGGACCATTACTGGAAGTTCTGGACGACAGGATTGTTTCGGTAAGTTGCTATAACTCCGCCTTCAGGTGTAATCAGGCGCCTCTCAGAGCGGACGGACAGATTGCACTTTTCAAAACGGCCAAGGGCAGTCTTATCAAAATTATGGTGACTCTCAATACCCGTCGCCCAGGTTCTCATAATTACCGGCTCTTTGGAACTCTGGGTAGTGCCGAATGGTACACCCACGAAAACTTCTGCAGAATATTTAAAAAGGATAAGGATGAGGCATCAGGCTGGGATTGTGCTGATATTGGATTTGCAGCATCAGGGGAAGATACTTCTGGACACGGAGGAGCGGACGCAAAAATGCCCTACTATTTTGCAAAGGCACTGCTTGAAGGGAAACAGATGCCCATTGACGTCTACCGGATGTCTGACTTTACCCTTCCGGGTATCCTCGCCGCGCGCTCCGCTGATATAGGAGGTCAACCCGTAGATATCCCGGACATGCGTCCTATACCTTTTGAGGGTACGAAATTCTGGGACCATATTGGACTCCCGGAGAACGAACCCCATTTCTGGAAGTACAAACCTCCTTCGAACAAACAGGATTAGAGCCCCCGACATATCTACCGCTCATGCAGAGAAACAGATAAGGATTGTATACAGATATTTCACGTTATCCTTCAGCACCTGCGTAGCGAGGTCTGGCTGGACCGCCGGTTCGCTGGGATTCATAGAAAGCGTCCATAAGTTGACTCTGTATAATACCGTTATATACTGTGGTACGTGGTTCAGCACGGCCGAGAATGGCATCAATAAAGTTGTGGTCAGGAGAGACAGCATTCATCCCCGGAGTAATCGGAGGATATTTCAGTTTCTCTACACCTTCCCAGATGTTAATCCATTTGCCGCCCCAACCGTCTATTTCAACACGGCCCCCGTCAAAAATGAATGCCATGAAACTGCCTCCACCCGGACAGTTACCGCCGATTGTAATATTTGCCAGTACGCCACTGACAAATTTGATACTGCTGATTGAATTTATATCCACACGGGAACCATAATTATCCACAAATGTAAATATTTCTTCCACATCAGACTCCACAGACCAACAAAGACTGTTAAACAGATGAGCCCCGGAATCATATGCCTGTCCACCTCCGGAAAGGGTTGGGTCCTGACGCCATTTTCCTTTCGTCATCCTCAGCCAATCCTGTGAGAGAAATCCCGTTACCAATTCCAGATTACCCAGTATCTTATTCCTTATAAGTTCCCGCAGATAGTAAAATTCTGCTGAACATGGTGTGTTATAACCAATAACCAGAATCTTACCAGTTTCCTTAACCCTATTCGCCAGATTATAGGCATCCTTAAGACCTGTCACCATAGGCTTTTCCATGAAAACATGGCAGCCTGCATTTAGAGCCTGCATCCCCTGGGCATAATGCTGCGTATGCGGCGTGCTGATGAGCACTGCATCAGGTTTGGATATAGAGTACACATCCTCTGGAGATGTAAAAAAAGCAGGTTTCTGTGGACTATCCCCCAGATTCTTCACAAAGAAATTCTCCACTGTTTCTTTTTTAACATCACAAAGACCAACTATTTCCACATCCGGATGATTTTTAAGACGGCTGGCATGAACACCCATCATACCACCACAACCCAACAACGCAACTCTGACCTTAGACCTATTCACTGTTCCTCCTTTTATGAACCACTACGTTATTTTAGTTGTGGAGTTTATCATAATTGCCGATAAGCAGCAAAAAAACCGGGTTCATAATTTCTGCTGGATAAAATCAAACAGGTTACCATTTTAAAATTTCTCTTAACAGGATATAAATAACTGCCAGAGAGATACAAATTGACAGGAAGATAAAAGCCGTTGAAGGGAGAAAGTTTTTTAATAAAACCAGAAGTAAGAGAGCACCAAAAGGAATTACAAGACCGTTAATTATCCATCTCTTTATATCTTTTTTATTTTTTATCAGGTCTTCTTTTATGGAGGTTACAGGTTTGTTGCTGTTCCCACAGACCCTGCATCTATCTACGCTCCCGGGGTTGTCCGCACCGCACTCACCACACACCCATATCTCTCCTTTCTGTATTCTGTATTCCTTATAAGTAATTTTTATCTTTTGCTGGAGTTCAGAGGTCTCACGAATACTGAATGCCTTTTTATAATATCTCAGGGCCCTTTCATAATCATTCTTTTTAAAATAGATGTCACCGAGCATAAGATAGGTTTCAGGAATTTCAGGGTTTTTTAATATCCGCTTTTCAAGAGTACGAATATCTTTACCTGTTAACTTTTCGTCCTCCCTTTTTATCTGGGTGTTTTCCATAATACGAAAGATTGCGTAAAAAAGGGGGACTGGAATAACCGTCCATAAACCAACAGAAAATCTTGTCAACTGAACAACCGGAATAATGATACAAAGGAATGATATAAGGGTGAGAACAAAAAATTCTATTTTACTTGATTCGTTTTCCGTGTATTTATCCAGGACGAGAAAATAAAATTCAATTGCCAGAACAATAAGAATAAAACCAAACTTCAATCCAAGGAAAAAACCCATACCCCAGTTGATGGTCATTTCATACAGCCCTTTACCTTACTTCAACCTTTCCTGTGGAAGGGTCATAATGAAAAGCCATCCCTTTTGGCGGTTCTGGAAGTTTGTCAAGGTAATCCTTTTCAACCAGTTCATTCAGGGAATTCGGGTATCTTCCTTCCTGTATCTGAAAAGTATTTATCTTGTTTTTCATATACAGCACGTCATCCATTGCTTTTGACTTTTTAAGTGTTTTACTCATCACACCGCCATATTTCTCCACAGCGTTCATGGGAGTTAATTCTTCCTCAGTTTCCTTTTTGCGGTTACAGGAAATCACAAGAAAAGGAAGTAAAACAAAGATAACCAACCATCCTCTTTTCATGTTTTTTCACCCCCTATTTTACCTAATCAGTTTTTCCCGGATAATCTTTTAAGTTTGTTCTGCCGGTGACATTCTTCAATAACCGCTATTTGCTGTCTTACCTGTTGTGGCGTTATCTCCAGAGGACTGCCGTATCTGATGGCCTTGTAAATCATACCGTAAAAAGATTTGTTCATAATCAAAAAAAGGTTTTTCTGTTCTTCCGGTAAATCCCAACTTTTTTCGTACCACTTCAGTTTGTCCTGACAGTATGAAGGCGTTCCGTCTGGTTTTGACAGAGGTTCACGTTGCAGATGTTTCTTCGGTGCTTCCGACGGTCTGAAGTACTTCCAGTCTATGTGTTCCGTGTTTCCTTTCAATCCACCTTTACTTGCCTGGATATTGTATGTAAAACAGGGATAGGCACAGCAGGAAGATATCTCAAGGTCTATCAATGGTCTGTTGGGTGCGCGAAGCATCAGTTTCACGTAATCCTCTGCATCTCCATAGGTGTTAACCCTGTCCATTATGCAGGTTACATCCGGAACCCCCTTTGTATTCATCAGGTTCAACGCCTGGTCAAGTGGATGCGGACCTGTATTCAGAAGACTCCCTCCATTGTACTCCTGAAGCGTCTGCCAGTCCCATCTCCTTGAAAATCCATTGAATGCAATGTTTATCTGGATAATCCGCCCCAGTACGCCGGATTTAATTACCTTTTTAACCTGCTGGAAATAAGGTGCAAACCTGGATTGCTGATAGATGGCAAATATTTTACCCGATTTTTTCGCCATTTCAATAAGACTATCCACCTCTTTAACCTTTCTCGCCAGAGGTTTTTCGCACAATGCGTTAAACCCTGCACCTAATATTTCTTTTGTGACAGGAACATGAAGGTTACTCGGTAAGGAATTTATAATCAGGTCAATGTCCTTCCTTTTAAATATATCCTTGTAATTTACATACACCTCACAGTTATACTCTCTCACCGCCCTTTCACGCCTTTCCTTTATCCTGTCGGCAACCGCAACAATTCTATAACTATCCTTTGCGGTTTTCAGATAACTGCCGTGTATATCCCTTCCACTCCGTCCCTGCCCGATTATACC
>CAYORP010000100.1:0-12137 GCA_964406415.1 uncultured bacterium | reverse complement strand
GCAGGTATTCTGTTCTGCAGGATGTAAGCAAAACCCGTTTTCAGTGCCTCACCCTTACCCCTGCACACAGTATGCGTCAGAACAACTGCACCGCTTTCCCTTGCAAGGATGTTTGTTTTATCCGTAGAGCCATCATCAACAACGACAACGGTACTATAGTCCTTTTTGAGGCTTTTCACCAATCCTGCAATGGTTTTCTCCTCGTTATGTGCCGGTATGAGAATTGCAATCTTGTTATTCATTTGTAAAAACACCGCTTAGAAACTTTTCCTTAAGAACCTCCGGCGATTCTTTCTTCAGTATCTTTTCTGCCTCCACCCGTGCGGTCTTGAGAAGTTCAAGGTCTTTCACTATATTGCCAATCTTTAGCGGCGGTATCCCATGCTGTCTCACCCCCAGAAGGTCTCCCTGCCCCCTGAGTTTCAGGTCAATCTCGGCTATCTCAAATCCGCTCTCTGCTGTAACAAAACTTTCAAGACGCTGTGTAACATCTGCATCTTTCTCAGAATACGGAACCAGTATGCAGTAACCAACGTCCCCTGCCCTGCCAACCCTTCCTCGCAGTTGATGGAGTTGAGCCAGCCCGAACCTCTCCGCCTGTTCAATGACGATGTATGATGCCTCAGGAACGTCAATCCCTGATTCTATTACGGTGGTAGCAACAAGTATGCTTATCTCGCTCTGCCGAAAACTTCGCATCACCTCTTCTTTTTCCCTGCGGGATAAACGCCCGTGTATAACCCCTGAAGGCACATCCGGAAGTTCTTTTTTAATTTTAGCATATTCCGCCAGCGTGGACTCAATATCCTCGTTACCCTCAATGGAAGGTGTAACAACATATCCCTGTTTCTTTTGTGAATGCTGGTACTTCAGGAACCTGTATATTCTGTCCTTCTCCTGCCTCTGAAATATATACGTTACCACCTTCCTTTCGCCTTTAGGAAGTTCACTCATCGTTGAAATATCCAGTGCTCCATAAAAGGTCAGGGCAACACTTCTGGGAATCGGAGTGGCGCTCATAACAATATAATGCACGTTTTCCCCCTTTTCCTTAAGCATCTCTCTCTGCTTGACTCCGAACTTGTGCTGTTCATCAACAACTGCCATTTTCAGGTTATTGAACTCAAGCCCCTCGGTAAGCAGTGCATGTGTACCGATAATAACCTTCAATTTGCCGCTTTTCACTTCGTCTCTTATCTTCTTTTTTTCTCCTTCGGGAATCTGCCCGAGGAGTATGGAAACAGATATGTCCTGCTTGAGGAAAAATTCCTGCCAGTTGAGGTAGTGCTGCTCGGCAAGTATCTCTGTAGGGCTTAAAAGCGCAGACTGGTATCCCATACGGGAAAAAATCCACAGGGCAAAAATGGCGACCACTGTTTTACCTGAACCTACCTCACCATGCACCAGTCGGCTGATAACCCGTCCCTGTTTCACATCTCCGATAATCTCCTGCATAACCTCTTTCTGAGGCCTTGTCAGTTTGAAGGGGAGATAAGACTGAAAAAGGTCTATAAGACCAAAATCCACCTCACCACTTTCCACAACAAACCTTCCCTGTTCTTTCTCCTTTCGTATCAGGAGCCCAATCTGCAGTATAAAAAACTCCCTGAAAATCAGGTAATCCCTTGCCTTTTCAAGATTGATGTCAGAGACAGGAAAGTGTATGTTTTGCAGCGCAAACCTTATGTTCGAAAGACCCAGATTCTGTCTGTCTCTGAGAGGGAGTATCTCCGGCGGATAATTAACAATCCCGTACATAATAAACTTAAGGACTTTCCTCATATATTTCTGCGTGAGTCCCTTTGAAAGCGGATATACAGGGAGCAGCCAATCCCTTCTGCCCTTTCTCTCTTCTTCATAAAGAGGGCTTACCATCTGCATCCTGCCTTTATAAAATTCCACCTTCCCGCTGAAAAAAAACTCACTCTCAGGAACAAATACATCCTTGAGGTATGGCTGGTTAAAAAAGACGGCAAACAAAACTCCTGTACCGTCGGAGACTGCAACATTGAGGTAGGTCATCCTTCTGTGAGACTTTTTTTCTTCCCGGGCAACAACCCTGCCCTTGACAGAAGACATCTCTCCGGGAACAAGCATTGATATTTCTTTAAAGTTTCTCAGGTCAAGGTATTTACGCGGATAAAATAAAAGAAGGTCTTCAACACTGTTCAGTTCCAGTCTGGAAAGAGATTTCCCCCGTTTTTCACCTACTGAGGGTATTTCGGAAAGTGGAGTTTCCAGCGTTATATTCATTTGTCAAGACTTTTAAAACGGCAGGTTCTGTTCCTCTTCTTTTTCCTTAAAGAACTTGTAGAACTTAAGTACTCTTAAAACCTCATTGATAGATGACAGGTAAACATGCCGAGCATCAATTTTTTCAACAAGTCCTGCAATTATGGAGGAGAAAATTATCAGGTTGTCTATCCCTTTTTCTTTCATAATACGGATGCTTTCTTCCATGAGGTCATCAGAAGCAGGGAGAGAAGGTATTACAAGAATTTTAAAAAAATCCTCATCTTTAAAAAACCTTTTATACTCTTCGGTATGTTTCTCCCCCAGAAAATCAAAAACCTCTGGAAATTTTTTCAATACAGCAGGAGTAAACTTCATTGTGTGCCAGGAAATCGGTTTAACCACGGCACTGCCGATTGCACTATTTATCTCTCCGGTTGGAAGAATAAACCTTTCAGGTTTCTTCTCCTCTGCCACCCTGCTATTTTTAACCAGTAGAAGGTCTTCTTTCTTTAAAACAAAAAAATCGTTTATTATAAAAAATTCCCTGACGAGTTCAATACTTGCCTGGCTCATTTACCCTGAACCCTCCTTTGATACGCTTTCACAGTGAGGGGTTTATGTTTTTAATTAATAAGGAACCCGAGAAAAATCTCTCCCTTCCAGAACATGGATATAACAGCCCCCAATCCCAGATAAGGACCGAAAGGCACATAATCCTCCATTGTTTTTTTCTTAAGCGCTATCAGGGTTAAACTTACAACTGTTCCAAGCAGGGAAGCAAAAAAAATTGTCATAAACACACTCTTCCATCCGAGAAAGACACCTACCATCGCGAGAAGTTTTACATCCCCGCCTCCCATTGCCTCTTTTCTGAAAAGCAACTTGCCGACCATCCCCAGCAAGATAAGCAGCCCTCCGCCGAGCAATCCCCCTGTTAAAGAATATAAAACGCTTCCAGCCCTTGACAGTTCATAGTGCATCTGGGGGAACACTGTGGAAAATGCCAATCCGAGAACTATACCCGGCAGGACAATAACGTCGGATATCAGATATGTATCTATATCTATGAAACCCATAATCAGCATAGAAAATGCAAAAAGTGTGTATATAAAAAGGTTAATGCCCGGTCCGAACTTAAGATATACGAGAAGAAAGAGGAGTCCTGTTATAAGTTCAATGAGAAAATACCTTCCCGAGATGTGTTTCCGGCAGAACCTGCATTTCCCGCGCAGAAGGATGTAACTGATAAGAGGGATATTATCATACCACAGTATATCCTTACCGCAGAAAGGGCACCGTGAACCGGGACGAACTATGGACTTGCCCTTCGGCAGACGGTATATAACAACGTTGGCAAAACTTCCGAAGACAAGCCCGAGAATAAAAACTAAAATCCCCATATCTCATATTCTATATATAAACCGTTAAAAAGTCAATTTTTTTATATGGATTTCATACGTCGCAGGACCTCCAGTTCTTTTCTGAGAGGTTGCCAGTATTTCCTGTCTTTTTCTCTTTCTGCCAGTTCTTCTTTTTTCAGTGCATCCTGCAGGTCTCTGGACTTGCCCTGAAGTGCATATTTCAACAGAGGTCTTGCTTCTTTTGTTCTCTCTGCAATCTTCCTGTATCTGCCTGCCAAATCAATAAGGGTTTCCGGATTACGACATTCCATAAACCACCACTTAATTTTTCCTATCACAGGTTTTCTGGTCAGTACAATATCATTCTGTATAAGGTTGTTGAGCATAAACCAATCTTTGTTCCTCTGTGTTTTCTTGCTTGATACAAGGTCTTCCAGAGAAATGACATCTATTGATTTGTTGGCGGGTAGTTTTACCATGTATCTTCTTTTCCATAGTTTTTCAAAATCATCACAGCCCCTTAATTTTGCCAGGATGTCAATCCTCATGCCTCTGCTGGATTTACAATGGGAGCGAAAATGGCAGGCATGGCCCTTATCAAGATATTTTTTTTCCAAGGGAGGAACGTAAATATTTTCAGCCTTGAGATACCTGAGAGATTTTTTTATTCGCTCAAGGTTTCCGGCATCACACAGTACGACAAAATCGGTGTCTCTGCTAAATTCTGACGCACCGTATATGATGCTTGCCTGCCCTCCTATCAGAAGACTTTTTACTCTGAACCTCTTGAAAGTAAAAAGGACTTTGAGTATCGGGTTCCGGGTCAAGATTACCCCCCAGGGTTAAATACAATTCCCATAACCTGCCTGATTCCATTATCCTTTCGGCAGGTGTAATTTTCAGCCATTCCTGTTTTTCAGTCATGTATCTCTGCATATAGATATTTTACCATAAAAGGTTAAAGAGAGAAAATGACGGTTTCGTTGAAAAGTCTTCCATCAAGGTCAGGTGATACCATCCCGTGCATTTTTTTTGCAATTCCCTGTGAAATGGAGTATGATTTAATAAAATCAGGGATTGGGGAGGAGAAAAAATGTCTATTCTAAAAAAAGTGTTTTCGGTATGGATTGCGATAGTGTGTGCGGCAGGACTACTTAACGCTGAGGTCAACAAGGAAGAACTTCTTACAAGGATTGCCCAGAAATATGCGGGTATGCAGGAGTTCAGCGGTAAATACGAAATAAACATGCAGATGATGGGCAGTATAATGAAGATGCCGGCAAGTTTCTGGAAAAAAGGTGATAAGATGCTAATGGAGATGAAAATGTCCCAGCCTGGAATGCCAAAGCCGATGGAGATGGTTATGCTTATGGACGGCGAGAAGATTATCCAGTACCATAAAATGCTCAACACGGTTATGACCATAGACTTGAGCAAACTGCCAGAAGAGATGAGGAATCAGGTGAAACAGCAGCAGTCAGGCATGCTGAGTGAAAATACATTGAAAAATCTTCAATCGGTGCTTGACAGTGTTGAGGTCGTTGAGAAAGTCAGAGACGGTAAAAACTTCTATCTGATAACCATGGACGACATAGAGAAAATCGGCAATATGATATCAATGCCGGGCGGACAGCAGCAGAACACACAGCAGATGTTTAAAAAAGCCCTCATATGGGTAGGTAAAGACTCTCTCTATATGGAAAGGATGGAATTGTTCGGGGAAGCGGACACACCCGGTATGTGGATTGACTTTCTGGAGTTTAAAACAGACAGTATTCCTGACTCGGTTTTTAAACTTGACATACCAGTAGATGCCAAGACAATGGATATGACCGATATGATTAAGAATATGGCGGAATCAATGAGATAAGGCAAACAGAAAACAGAGGACAATATGCAGAAAAAACAACTACCGATAAACAAGGACCAGGCCATCGCTTTATTAGATAAACTTGGTCATAGTGAAATTGATATGCTTCACTACATTGAAACAGAATCTATTATGAGGTCCCTTGCTGAAAAACTTGGGGAAGACCCTGACTACTGGGGTATGCTCGGACTATTGCATGATGTGGACTGGTCATTAACAAAAAATAATATAAGTCAACACTGCATAAAAGCAAAAGAGATATTAACCAGTAATGGTTTCGGTAGCGAAGATATAGAAACTATTCAGTCACACGCCTATGGGCACGAAGAAATCCCTGGATTAAAAGATAAGAAAAGAACCCAGAAGATGGAATTTGCACTGGCTGCAGGGGAAACAGTTACAGGCCTTATCTACGCTTACGCACTGATGAGAGGGAAGAAGATAAGTGGTATGGAACCAGAAAAACTGAAGAAGAAATTTAAGGACAAGAGTTTTGCGGCTGGCTGTAATAGAGACATAATAAAAGAGATAGAAAATACAGGTCTAACACTGGAAGAGTTTTTTGAGATAGCCATAAAGGCAATGCAGGCAATAAAAGACAGGATAGGACTACAATAAAAATGGACATTAAGGTCACAAGTTCTGCATGGCAGGAAGGAGAAATGATACCAGGAAAATACACATGTGACGGAGAAAATATTTCTCCACCTTTAACCCTCAGTTCTATACCCGAAGGAACCAAAAGCATCGCCTTAATAAGTGACGATCCTGATGCTCCGGCAAAGGTCTGGGTTCACTGGGTAATATTCAATCTTCCTCCTGATACGACAAGATTAGAAGAAAACATCCCTTCACAGACAAAACTTTCAAATGGAGCATTGCAGGGAAAAAATGATTCTGGGACCACAGGTTATACAGGACCCTGCCCTCCTGATGGAACACACCGTTACTACTTTAAGGCGTATGCTCTTGATAAGATGCTGGATTTAAGCCCTGGTATCACCAAACAGAATCTGCTGGAGACCATGCAGGGACATATTCTTGGAGAGGGCAGTCTTATGGGAAGATACAGAAGATAGATGTAAAACTGCTCGAAATACTTACTAAAAAGATGGATAATATATGGATTTCAGCATGGGAACAGTTTGACATCGCAGGCAAATTTATAATCATAGTCCTCGTATTACTTTCTTTCCATTCCTGGTACATAATCCTTGAGAAGTTCTTCTACCTGCGGCAGGTTGAGAAGAGAAACAGGATGTTTGAAAGACTCATCAAAAAAGGCAAAAATCCCAGACTTATCAGATGCCCTTTAAGTTCAATACTGAACTACGGCATTGAGTTGCGTGACAAAGCCGAAGATAAGTCAATAGATATCCACCTTGAGAAGGCATTCATCATAGAACAGGGCAAACTTGAAAGTAAAATAACAACACTCGGTACAATAGCCACAGTTTCACCATTCCTTGGATTGTGGGGCACAGTATGGGGACTTTTCATCTCTTTTCAGGGTATAGTTGCATCAGGTTCTTCCTCTGTAAGGGTGGTCGCCGGGGGCGTCTCCATAGCACTGGTAACGACCATTGTGGGACTGGCAGTAGCAATACCGGCGGCAGTAGGACACAACTATTACAGGGAAAAGGTGATGAACATCCTGGAAAGAATGGAGTTTTTCTTCCCTTATATACTCCACTATTTAAAGTCTTTTTCAGACAGGATGGACAGTTAAACACAGGGGGCAGGTATACGGGACAGGATATACGAAAGTCCGTAAATTAAAATGCAGACGTTGAGAAGGGATAATCATAACCTTACGTTTTCTCAGGTAAATATAACAAACCTGGTGGACGTTGCATTAACACTGGTTGTGATACTTTTAATCATATCTCCCTTCATTGAACAGGGGATTGAGGTTAAACTGCCTGTTTCCTCTCCGGGGAAAATAAAGGTGGAGGAAAGTCTGATAGTAACCGTAGCGTCTGATGACGTTTACTATGTGAATGAAAAGAAGGTAACACCAAGAGAGATGTACAATATACTCAGGGGGAAAAAAGCAGGTAACGAAAACCTGTCTGTCATTATCAAGGGCGACAGAGAGGTTCACTACAAAAACATAATAAAGGTCCTTGACATAGCAAAAAAATGCAAAATAGACGTTATAGGACTGGCAACACAAACAGAATAAAGAGAAGGAGTCTGGGCATATCTTTTTTTATACACTTCGCGGGCATTTTTGTTCTGTTTACTTCCCCGTGGAACAGACCTTCCGCAATAACATACGAAATCTTTACGGTACAGGTTATTGATATACCTGAAATTGAAATGCCGAAAAAGTTACCGGAAGAACCTTCTCCTTCTGAAAAAACCAGCACTCCGAAGAAAGTTAAAGCGACAGTAAAACATCCTGTAGAGAAAGCCGTTGAACATCCCGATCCGAAGGTTCCGGACTTCTCCGCAGAGAAATTCAGAGAAACACTGAGTGCAAAGATAGAAAGGTCCACTCCGGAAAAGACCCCTCGGAAAATTGAAGAGACACCACCGGTTAAAATAAAAAAGATAGAAAGTACCGTTACGGATGTAAACATATCCAACTTGAATCTGACCATACCGCAGTGGTACATCAGTCTCGTTCAAAACCGTATAAAGGAAAACTGGAGGACATATAACACTCTCGGAAGCAGGTCAACAACGGTTTCTTTCAGGATATTCAGAAACGGCAGTATAGATAACATCGCACTTGAGAAGAGTTCGGGAAACAGCGGTTTTGACAGGTCGGTCATTGAGGCAGTTCGCACAACCAAAGACCTGCCCCATTTTCCAAAGGAAATACCAGATACTCATCTTGACATAGTAATAGACTTTAAAACAGAGGGGTGATGATGAGAAAGATTCTAACTGCACTTTTAGTATTTTTCGCAGGTTTTTCAGTAACGGGTTACGGTTCATCCACGATATTCCTGCGGATTACCAAGAATCTTCAACAAAAGGCAGAGATTGTCATACTCTTCGGGCTTAAAGAAGAAGATTACTGGGGTGACCTTCTGAAAACACTCTCAAGAGACCTTGAATACTCAGGTTACTTTTCCGTCACGGAATCTCTTTTCGTCGGAAGTATAGCGGAAAGTAAAAAGAAGTATACAACCGAAATTATACTTATCGGAGAAAAAATCTCCGATGGAATCAACATCAAGATAGAAGACCCCCTTGATGAGAAGATACTTTTTGAAAAACATTACAAGCGGCAGGCCGATGCAAAACCTTCTTCCCTCGCACATACAATAAACAACGACATAGTTTTTCATTTCACTGGCAAACCGGGTATAGCACTCAGTAAAATACTCTTCGTTTCGGACGCAACAGGGAAATACCAGTTGTATTCAATTGACTACGACGGAGAAAATCTTGTAAAACTGACCGATGTAGATTATCTCGTACACTACCCCAAATGGTTAATGCCACACCGGGAGATACTTTACGTATCTTACAAAGGCGGATGGGCGAAACTGATGAAGATGGACTTAATTTCAGAGAAAACAAGCCTGCTTATAGGAGAACCGGGCCTTAATGCCTGCGCATCAACCTGTCTTAAAACCAAAGAACTTGCGGTTGTCCTGAGCAAAACAGGAAGTCCGGACGTCTATGTATACGGACTTGACGGCAGAATGAAAAGGCAGTTAACCTCGGACAGGGCCATTGACGCATCTCCGTCATTTTCTCCCTGCGGAACAATGCTCGCATTTGTCTCTGACCGTTATGGCTCACCGCAGATATATACGATGACAAAAGATGGTTTCAGAACTAAAAGAATAAGCTTCATATCCGGATATTCAACGTCTTCTGTCTGGTCACCTGACGGCAGATACATCGCCTATGTGTTTATGAGAGGTGGTTCTTTCGGCATTGCAATATACGAACCACCTACAGGGGAAACAAAAATCATTGGAGAATCACTTGGCAGTGAAGATATTTCCTGGGCCCCCGACAGCAGACATCTGGTATATTCCGATATAAAATCAAAACCAACATCTCTTATGATAATTGACATTGTCACGGGGGAAAAGAGACGGTTAATATCATCTAAATTTAATTCTTTCAGCCCGAACTGGAGCAATCTCTATTGACAAAAAAGTTTGAGCCTGTATAATAACCCAAAGGAACAAAAGCAATTCAAAAGAGAGAGGGGGATAAAATGAGTAAAGTAAATCATCCTGTGTTCACCTTTTCCAAAAGGGGAATTCAAGGGGGATTTTAGGAGGGGAAATGTTTAATTTACAAAGATATGGAATTTTGTTGGTTTTATTTTTGCTTATCACTTTTCTTGCGGGATGCAAGTGTCCAACGAAGAAAACTGTCGTTGAGGAAGAAGAACGCACCCCGGCAGTAACGCTGGTAACTCCTGACGAAAAAACGCCTGCGGCAGTGGAAACCACCGAAGAAGGCAAGGCCACACCTCAACAGATAGCAAAAGCCATTAAAGATGAACCCATTCCCATTGAGAAAATACCTGAGGGAACGGTTTTCAAAACACCTGCTGAAATATCTCCTGAAACAGCAAGAATTTTTAACCCTGTTAACTTTGATTTTGATAAATATGATATAAGACCCGATGCAAGGGAAATACTGAAAGTGATAGGAAAGCACCTTCTGGAAAATCCCAAAATAGAGGTTATGATTGAAGGGCACTGTGACGAAAGAGGCACAAGGGAATACAACCTGGTGCTCGGGGAGCAACGCGCACTCAGCGTCAGAAGGTTTCTTGTGGGACTTGGTGTAGCACCCGGCAGGCTTCACACGGTAAGTTACGGTAAGGATATGCCTTTGGACCCGGCAAACACCGAAGAAGCATGGGCAAAAAACAGAAGGGCAGAGTTTAAAATATCCGAATAATGAAAATTAATAAAAAAACGTATCTGCTTTTATTCCCCTGTGTATCTCTGTTGCTTTTCGCAGGCTGCGAAACCATAGCAACACAATCAGATGTTGATACCGTAAAAGAAAAGGTCACATACGTTGAAGGCGACCTTTATGCAACAACCAAGGCAATTGCCAAGCGGCTGGATACCATTGAAAAAACAGATGACCAGAGATTTTCCGCAATCTCGGAAAGCATAGATACACTTTCAAAAGAGAGGGCAATGCTCGCAGAAGAAATATCAGGACTGAAAACCGAAATTAAAAAAGTTTATGGGAAAATAGATGAAATTGATTTTAAGTACGCCGAGAAGTTAAAAGCAGAACGTGAAGAGACTCAAAAAACGGATTTTGAGATAAGGCGCGACCTGGAGGGACTGAAAAAAACCTATTCTGACATTATAACCTCCATATCCACCTTAAACAAAAATCTGTCCGCAATACAAAACGATACCATAACAATCAACAGGTCACAGGTCGCCATAGCAGAATCCCTCAACAAACTTTCCAAAGAACTCGCAAAAATAAAAGAGCGGAATGCCGAAGTGGAACGCAAGATAGACGCCAATATGAAGGTGTTCCTCAATGAACTGACAAGACAGGAAAGCGAGATAGTGCATCTGAAAAGCGAACTTAAGGATATAAAGGAACCGCCGAAAACAGAAATAAAGTCTTACGTGGTAAAAAAAGGCGATACCCTCGGTGAAATCGCTGAAAAATTTGGCACTACGGTCAGCGCTATGAAGAAAAAAAACAACCTGAAAAGTAATACCGTTTACACAGGACAGAAACTTCTCATCCCTTAACAACTCCAATGGCAAGATATATAAAGATAAGCAACCTGAGTATTTCACCCTGCCATTTAAATACTGAACTTAATTATCCATCTATAGTTGAGAAAGTCAGGGAACATCTTGAAGCACGGATACAGAAAGTCCTTCCTGATAATCCAGACCTTATAGTACTGCCTGAGGCGTGCGACCGACCTGCCAATTTCCCGAGAGAAAAGGTAATGGATTATTACCAGGCAAGAGGGAATAAGATACTTGACCATCTCAAAGAAACTGCAAAAAAACACAGATGTTATATCGCCTACTCAGCAGCAAGACAGGATAAAAACGGCTTATGGCATAACTCAACGCAAATAATAGACCGTAAAGGTAAAATCGCCGGCACCTATGATAAAAACCATCTTGTTGTAGAAGAAAACACCGTCAAAAAAATGTCGTATGGAGAGAGAGCACCTCTTATCAAATGCGATTTTGGTACTGTTGCCTGTGCGATATGCTTTGACCTGAATTTTGACGAACTGCGTCTCAAATACGTAAAGGCAAAACCCGACATTATACTTTTTTCCTCAGCGTACCATGGAGGTCTGATGCAGGCATACTGGGCTTATTCCTGCCGCGCCCACCTCGTTGCGGCAACGGCAACCAGGCCCGGAACCATCATCTCCCCCGTCGGTAGTATTATCGCCTCAACCACGAACTACTTTGAATATGTTACCGCAACGGTAAACCTTGACTGCTGCGTGGCCCACCTGGACTACAACTGGGAGAAACTGGATGCAATGAAAAAAAAGTACGGGACAGGCGTAAAGATTTATGACCCGGGATATCTGGGTTCAGTCCTCATCTCATCTGAAATGAAGAGTAAGAGTGTTAAGGATATGGTAAAAGAGTTTAAGATTGAACTGCTTGATGACTACTTCAAAAGAGTCCTTGCCCACCGCCACGCCCGTATCAAAAACAAATCTTGAA
>CAYORP010000099.1:0-5134 GCA_964406415.1 uncultured bacterium | reverse complement strand
GCTTTTTCCAGAATAAGGTGGGTACACAACGGAGGGATGAATACCGCCTTTTATGACGGGGCGGTAAGATTCATTACAGGACCCACAGACTGGGGGACTCTTGAGCAAAGGAGTACCCTCTACTGGTCACAATGGACAGGTTCGCAGTGGACGGTTGCAGCCAACAGGATAGCATATATGAAAGATAGGGGCGTTACGGCTGACTGAACCTGAAAAGGGGGACAAAATGCGGAAGTGGATATGTTTTATGATTTTTCTTCTCTCAGGCAGTTTTTTATGGGCAGGCAGTTATGAAAGTTTGACAAAAAGCAGCCCTGTTGAGTTGAAAGACGGAGAAAGAATACAACTGCATTTCAACATAGACAGGCCCCGCCAGCCTGTCCTTTTAAGCATACAGGGCAGGATAAAACTATCTGAAGATACACTGCCGGATGAATATAATGCGGCGGAAGACGGGTACGCAAACCTGCTTAAAGGTGCAGGAGACCTGCGTGGAGACTACTGTTTTCACATAATGCTTAACGGTAGAAGACTCTCACCTGAAAATGTAAAGGTGTTGAACAAAAAAGAGGTAATAGACGCATCAGGGCCCACGGGCAGAGATACTACCAAAACTGTAAAAATCCCCCTTTTCGTTAACGGTAGATGGTTCTTAAAAGCAGATGACGGTTACAAGACAGGACATCCAGGGGCAGTCTTTACAACCTGGGCCTACCACTCTCATTACTACGAATACCTCTTTTATCTGACTGACCTGAAGAGAGGAAACAACACAGTTACCGTTGGTGTGGAAATGCCTGAACAAATGAAAGACCTTTCTGTTGAGATAAGAGCAATAGGAGTCACAAAACTAAACGCCAATTTTCTGGTAACAGCCAACGACTGGATGGAGGCAGTATTCCCGTGGCAGACACCCGTAATAGAAAGAACTGCAGAAGTCTTAAAGGCAGGAGGATGCCGCAGAGAGTATGTGCCTCTGGCATTCAGCGTATATACCCTTGATACTCTGCCTGACATCGGCATACAGGTAACCGCATTGAAACATAAAAACAGCAGCCAGACCATTCCATCAGATAAAACAGCAATCTTCCAGATAAAAGCAATAGAAAGGAAAGCACTCGGTGAAGCAGGATTTATAGCAGCAATGCCGTACATACCAGAAGAATGGACAAATCACTCACCCGAACTTCTCATACCTGTAGATGAAGAACATCCAACGGTAAATAGATTCCAAACACAGTCGTTCTTCCTTGATATAAAGATACCGGAAAACAGTCCATCAGGGACATATTCAGGCAGTGTAAAGATACTGTCAAAAAGCAATGTCCTCACAGAAATACCGCTGGAGATGGAGGTATTTCCTTTTGACCTTTCGGATGCCAGACAGAAATACTGGATGTGGCGTTTAACATGGTCACCTGTGTGGCAACCGGAAAATGTCGCCTGCCTTAAGGATATAAAAGAACATGGGTTTACAGGGATGGCAAGGGAGAGCGGGGTATCGTTCAAGTTTAAGGTTACAGACGGGAAGGTAGAGATGGATACCTCAGGTTACGAAAAATTTGTGGATGCTCTGAAAGAATCAGGTCTGGCATTATCCATAAGGGATACCAGTGTTTCCAATTCTCTTGTCAGAACGGCCGCCTCTTATGCAGGCATGGATATGAGAAAATTACGAGAAGAAAAAAAACAACTGATAGACGGCATTCTTGAACAGCCTGAAGAGGTACAGTCAAAAATACGGGGACTGGTTCTTGAGGGTTTCAAAAAGGTCAAGGAATTTGTTGATAATAAAGGACTGGAATATTATGTCTTCCCTGTAGATGAGCCCTGCGGCACCCCATGGAGACGCAGGTGGACAAACTATGCGGCAGGACTGGCAAAACAGGCAGGGCTGAAAACATTTTCAACAAGGAATAACTTTAACTGGGATGCGAATATTGACTACGGAGCTCCGGGCGTAATGATAAATTTCATGTATAGAAAACCAAAGATATTAAATGGGGGAAACTACAAGGGCGAAATTGCTTTTTCACCTCTGCCGATACTCGGTGCATTTCGCGGGGGACCTTCGTACCATTTTAATGGAATGCTGGATGATATCCGGATATACAACAGGGCATTAACTGAAGAAGAGATGTTAAACCAGCACAAAAAACCTACCGCAGGAAATCTTATCGCGCACTATTCTTTTGACAACGTAACTGATAATGCAGTGAAGGACTTAAGTGGCGAAGGCAATGATGCAGTATTGATAAACAGCCCTGAGATAAAAAAGGGGATGGTCGGAAGTGCTGTAAGTCTGGTAAGTGAGAAAGAACAACGAATAGAGCCTCCGGCAGACAAGAAATATGACCTGAGTAAAGGATGGTCAATCTCTATGTGGTATAAAGGAAATGGGTGTCTTTTTGGCAGAGGGTACGAGTTTTATTATGAGGGAGGAAGGGTCCGCTATACAACAACGGAAGAGAAACTCCACTGGTCACAACATACCCGCGTTGCCCACGATGACAGGTTCTGGGGACATATTACCTATGTCTTTGACCCATCCGACAGGTCAATAAGAGTCTATGCATACGATGAAGAAATAAAAAAGTGGTACAGGGAAAATATAGAGTGGAACTATATGCAGGTACGCTCTATGCCTCCAAAAAACCCGAGAGCCAAGACAGGCATTATGTCCTGGTATTATGGCAACACCGGAAATCTAAGAAATATTACTGCTTTCTGCTATGACTGGAACTTCAATCACCTGTATGTAGTATATCCAAAGAATGGTGACAGGTGGTCAGGCATCTGGTATGGGACACTCGGATGGAAAGGAACGAGGGAAGGTATAGATGCTGCCAGATATATGCAAACTCTGGTAAACGTCCTTCAGGAAAAAGGAGGTATGACCGAAAAGCAGGCAATAGAGAAGGTAACAGAGGTCATATCACCCATAGGTGTTGGGTATGAGATAAATGAGGTCATAGAACACTTCGGAAGTTACGATAATCTCAGAAAAAAGGTAATCTCAGAGATTCTTAAATACCATTAAAATGAGGAGGTTTATATGTTACGGACATTTAACCAAATTTTACCTGTTGTTACAGGAACAATACTGGTGCTACAGTTTTTTTCATCACCTGCTCTGGCAGTTGAAGCAACAAGAGGCAGGATAGTCAAAGGTGACAGCATTGTTGATGAAAACGGCATCTTCCTTGAAAATGAATATATGAGGGCAGGGATAGTAACAAACGGCTATGCAGGAATGGTAATGTCCTTTATTTATAAACCTACAGGACAGGAACTGGCTCCTGATACCCCACAGGGATACTGCAAGGACAGGATGGGGGAAAACAGGTTTTTCTGGAAGACTAATGCTGAAGGATATAAAGGAAGGATAGTCTCTACATCAGAAGAGAAGGCAGTGGCTGAGGTTGAGTATGTATGGAACTATGACTATAACGAGACAAAGACAAAGATACTCATAACCAAAACATATACCTTAGAAAAAGCATCCTCAGTACTGCAGGTAAACTGGAAACTTAAAAACACAGGTGATAAAACAGTAATGATGACACCATGGATAAAACATGTTGGGGGTAAGGATGAACAACTCCTTGCCAACCCTACCCGGATACTTCTTGAACAGGGCCCGGTTGACCCGAAAGGCGCTTTTGTAGATGCTGTAACCAACTGGTCGGCAAGGCTTTCAGGCGAGGCAGATACTGAACAACTGCCTATGGTTTGTGCAATAACTGAGTTTGGAAAGATATACCAGTATTTCGACTGGCGCGGCGGACAACGTGACAAACGTTTCACCTTAGAAACTGTCCTGAGCAGGATAGAACTGAAACCCGGGGAGGACTGGAGTGTCAACTATGTGGTGACAGTAACCGCAAACCTCGGAGATGTTACCTATGCAGCACCTGAACTTGCCGCTTCCATATCAACAGATTCCGCTTCAGAGACAGGCAAACTGGCAAAAGTCACAATAAAGATTGCCCCGGCAAAGGACCTTGGAGAAAAGCGGCTGGAAGGGGAAGTTACGACTCTGGATGGTAAAACAGTCTTTAAATTGCCCAACAGGCAGGTCAAACTTACACTAGGTAAAATCAGTGAGGCAGAATACACATTTACTCCACCTGCCAATGGGGTATATAACTTTGTATTAACCGTATACGACAGGCAGCAGATATTAAGACTGGGCGATATTG
The DNA here is from genome assembly GCA_964406415.1 of uncultured bacterium. Taxonomy (GTDB): domain Bacteria; phylum Ratteibacteria; class UBA8468; order B48-G9; family JAFGKM01; genus JAFGKM01. The sequence goes on along the minus strand of CAYORP010000099.1, from coordinate 932 downwards.
TAAACTCCCAGCAGACAAGTATTGTATTACCGCTGGTAGTGGGTCCTAAACCTGACGTGGTGGTAAAGAAGTGGGAAGGACAGGGGTTCACCTGGCCAGTAAGAGAAGAAAAAGAAGTAAAACCATGGCGGACACTACTGAACACAGAAAGACTTAAAGCAGGACAGATTCTGGTACCTGACAGGATTTTCCCTGAAGACCATCTGATATATTCAGAAAAGATATCTCCTGCATATATCAGGATGGCAGCAGGCGAACATGCCAGTTTAGAGTTTACCTTAGACTTCAAAAATAAACAGGGTATTCGGGCGCTGAAGGTAAGTGTCAGTCCCCTGAAAGGAGCAAAAAATAAAATTCTGGATGATATAAGACTATATGAGGTTATTTATCTTACCACAACGGTACCCAGTGGATACAGAGCATATCCTGTAGGAGCCTGGCCTGACCCTCTTTTCAGTCCTGAATGGGAAAAGAAGATACCGGATGCTCCAGTAGCAAAGACTAATCTTGAATATATGGAGAAGGCAGGCAGACGCGTATTCTGGATAACGGTAAAAACCCCGCATGATACAGTGGCAGGGACATACAGGGGAGAAATCAATCTGGATATACAGGGACAAACTTACAGTTTCCCCCTGGAAGTCAGGGTAAGCAGTTTTTCGTTGCCCGTCAGACCCTTATACAGACCGTCTACAGGACTGGTGGGTTTTCGTGGCAGCAACGTCAGCAACTGGAAGATTATGGGGCTATCCGAAGAGAAAACCAAGGAGATAACCAGAACAGCTATGGATAAATACCGTCGTTTGATTCTGGAATATGGCTGGTCACCAACAATGTGGAGTGGATTAAAAGTGTGGCAGGAGTACTTTGATGTTGGTAGAGGGATGAATCTCTTTACAGGCGGGAAGGGGAAAGATGCTGAAGAGGGGCTG
>CAYORP010000098.1:0-20440 GCA_964406415.1 uncultured bacterium | reverse complement strand
ACTCCATAAAATAGAGCGCCAGGTCTATCATATGCAGAAGGTCAATCACCGGCCCTCCTCCGGAAAGCGCCTTCTGCGTGAACCACCCGCCGAACCCCGGTATTCCGCATCTTCGTATCCAGAGAGCCTGTGCAGAATTTATACGGCCTATATCACCGTTTTTTATATACCCCATCAGTGCCTGTGCCTCTGGCCTTGCACGATTGTTGAAGTCAAACATTAATGTTCTACCTGTTTTTCTTGCAGCGGATGCCATCTTCATTGTTTCTTCGGCATTCAATGCCGGAGGTTTCTCACAGAAAACATTTCTGCCTGAATCTAATACCTTAATTGTTACTTCGCAGTGAACGTTGTTAGGGACACACACACTGACAAGTTCAATATCAGTCTTATCAAGCATCTCTGCATAAGAAGAATATACCTTCTTAATGCCATACTTTTTCGCTTTGTCTTCAGCCCTCTTTACATCCTTATCTGCGATAGCATCAACCTCAACACCTGTACCCAGGTATCCATTTATATGGTAATCCGCAATCCCGCCTGCTCCTATAATACCCGCTTTCATCTTCCCCATTTCTCTCCTCCTATATCTGTTCGGTAATGCTTACCTTCAAATTTTATTTTTTCTGCAGCCCGGTATGCCTTCTCTCTTGCCTCTTTAAGACTCTCTGCAACCGAGGTTATTGCCAGCACTCTTCCGCCCGATGTCACAAGTCTGCTGTTCTCTCTTTTTGTCCCCGCATGAAACAACATTACACCTTCCCTTACCGCATCATCCAGTCCTGTTATCTCCTTACCTTTTTCATATCTACCGGGATAGCCGCCAGACGCAAGTATGACACAAACAGAATTTTTGTCACTCCATCTTATCTTAATCTTATTCAGGCCCCTTTCTATAACTGCCTCCATTACTTCTGTAAGGCTGCTTTCCATCCTGGGAAGAATTACCTGTGTTTCCGGGTCTCCGAATCTTACATTATATTCTAACACATAAGGACCTTTGTCTGTTAACATAATACCAAAATATAAAACTCCTCTGTAGTCAATATTCTCTTCTTGCAAGCCCTTCAGGGTAGGGACGATTACCCGTTTCTTTATAATCTCCTCAATTTCTGGATTAAACAATCGCGGTGGTGAATAACATCCCATCCCACCGGTATTAGGACCCTTGTCTCCGTCAAAAACTCTTTTGTGGTCTTTTGCCGGAACCATTGGAATAAAACTCTCAGTATCTGTAAAAATCAGGTATGACATTTCAGTTCCTGCAAGACAGTCTTCTATAATAACCTTCCGGTTTTCCGAACCAAATTCCCTGCTGGTATATATTCTGTGAAGAAATTCTTCCGCTTCGGTTATATTATCCGATACCTGAACACCTTTTCCTGCGGCTAAACCGTCATATTTAACAACGCAGGGGAATTTTTTCTTCTCAAGAATCCTTATTCCATTTTCCAGACTGTCTACCACGGAAAAATCAGCGGTAGGAACGTTATACCTTTTCATAAACTCCTTGGCAAACCACTTTGAGGATTCCAGTCTTGCTCCTTTTTTTAAAGGTCCAAATATTTTCTTTCCCTTTTGCATAAAAACATCTGCTACCCCCATGGAAAGCGGAACCTCAGGTCCTACAATGGTTAAGTCAACCTTTTCTTCTGCAGATATTTTATATATCTGCTCAGGAATATCAATACTTCCAGATAGACACTCTGCATCAAAGGAAATACCGCCGTTGCCGGGTAAAGCAAAAATTCCATCACTGCCGTTATCCCTTTTTATCTTCCAGATTATTGCATGTTCTCTGCCTCCACTTCCCAGAACCAGTATTCTCATTTTTCACACCTCCAGTACTTTCATCAGTTCGGTGTATTTGACTACAAGGATAGCAATGTTTGCAAAAAGATTATTTAAAAAATGCACACCTACAGATAACCACAAATTCTGATGTTTTTCAAACAGATATGCAAGCAGTATGCCGAATGCGAAAAGGCCTGCTATGACAAAGACCTCGTTATGCATCAGAGCAAATATGGCTGAACTGAAAAATATTGCGGAGGGAACCGGAAATCTCTTCTTTAAAGCAGTATAGATAACTCCTCTGAATATAACCTCTTCGGCAAAAGGCGCTACTATGCAACTTAAGAAAAAAAGGATAAATAATACATAAAAAGAGTTGGATTCCAGATAAAAAAACATAACCTGTTGTGGAGCAGGATTCAGACCGATAAACTTAAAACAGATAAATGAAACAAAGGTAATAAGAAACAAACAGGGCAGAAAGAGTAGATAAGTGTAAAAGATATAAAAAAACGAGACTGATGGTTTTCTGAAAAGATATAAAATATACTTTTTGAACCTTGTGAAAACATAATAAAGCAAAATAAATAGTGTGATAATAGTGCTGGAAACGCTCCAGACAAAAGAAAATACTGTATCTGAAGATATCACGGCAAATTTCTCAGCAGTGAGGGACGCCAGAAATGAAAGGAATATCATTAAAGAGATGGTAACGATTGCTGTGGTAAAATCAGGAGTTTTTCTTAGGGGCTGAGAAGAAATAGAATTGACCATTTGAAGTCTCGGATTTGAGGTTAGTGCAAGGCGGGACGACCGAACCATACCCTCTACGGTATGGAGAGGAGGAACAACGCTGCAATAACCCAAAGATGGGACTTCCCGAAGGACCAAGGGCGCTTTTGGACTGCGACTGTGTCGCTCATCGCTTCCGTAGTGCAGTGACTACGCCAGTTTCTTCGCTCCTTGTCTCACTCCAAAATCGCCTCTGGCAAATAGTTAATTTTATTCCTTCGCAGCCCCTTATCATTCACCGATAATTTTTGTTTCTTCATCCAGGTATATCCCCCTGAGATTCATTTCAAGGGTATGAGGAGAAGGAGATACAGAAAATCCCGTTTCAGGTTCAATTGTATCATCCTGTATAAGTTTTACGAGGTGCTGGTTAAAGGTCTGCATACCCACCTCCGAATCAGCGGCCATTGCAGAATATACTTTATTCATCTTATTGTCCTGAATAAGTTTTGCAATGATGGGGGTTACTATCATTATTTCACAAACAGGAACTAACCCTGATTGGTCTTTTTTGGGTACGAGTTTTTGACAGATTGTCGCCCTCAGGTGATATGAAATAATTTTTCGTATCTGTTCATGCTGGGCAGACGGGAAAAAATCAAGCATTCTGGCAATTGTTGTCAGTGTATCAATGGTATGAAGTGTCGCAAAGACAAGGTGTCCTGTCTCACAGGCATTGATAGCAGCCTGGAACGTAGCAACATCTCTCAGTTCTCCAATTAGAATTATGTCGGGGTCCTCTCTCAAAACGTGTTTCAGTGCTGTAGCAAAAGAAGATGTATCTATACCAACTTCCCTTTGATTGATAACCGATTTATTATCCTTGTACAAATATTCTATAGGGTCTTCTACCGTTACAATATGCTTTTCTTTTCCCTTGTTGATATTTTCTATCATTGTAGCAAGGGTTGTTGACTTCCCACATCCGGTGGGACCCGTGACAAGAACTATACCGTCATTATAAAAAGCTATATCCCCAAGAACTTCGGGGAGGTTTAATTCACTGAAGGTGGGAATTGTATCCTTTATCTTTCTGAAGACCAGTCCTGTTTTCCCTCTTTGCTTAAAAGCATTAACCCTGTATCTTCCTACTTCAGGGTCATCAAAAGCAAAATCTGCCTCTTTCTCTTTTTTAAAAACCTCAAGCTGCCCGGCTGTCATAACCCTGGTAAGTATTGCCTCAATCTCCTCATCTGTCAGGTTCCCTTCCCAATCCTCAAAAACCTTCAGGGCCTTCTTCACCCGGAACATCGGCTTCCTGCCAAACTTGATATGTAGGTCAGAAGCATCTATCTCCTTCATCATACGCAGCAAACCTATAAAGTCCTTCATTACCCTTTGCCCTCTTCTGTCTGCAAGGGTTCATCCATTGCCAACTGAATAGGGTCTGTTTCTTTTGTTTCAAAAGAGACAGCGCTACCACTCATTATTGAATGCGCTCTTGCTGCAAGTCTACATATCAATTCATAAATATTTTTATCTCTGTCAAACCTGTCCAATAATTTGAGATTCCTATACATTTTTCATGTCTCTTTCAACGCCTGTTACCTATCACACCAGTTTAATTATAGCCATCCTGGCGTTATCACCAGCCCTTGGAGGTAGTTTTATTATATGGGTATATCCGCCGTTTCTATCCTTATATTGTTCTGAAACCTCCTTTATTTTTTTGAGACTCGGTGAGTGATTCAACATAGAGTTAATTCGACGGTAACTTGCCAGGTCCCCTTTCTTCCCGAGGGTTATTAATTTTTCAACAGTCTTCTGCAGTTCTTTAGCTTTAGCCTCGGATGTTTCAATCTTTTTATACTGAAAGAAACTGATAGCCATATTCTTCGTCAGTGCCTTTCTATGTGATTTATTCCTGCTAAGTTTTCTAATTTTTGTTTTATGCCTCATTTCTCAACCTCTTTTTCTGATATCCCCTCTTTGGTTTTCAGACTATATCCTGCTTTCTTCAGAGCTTCGTCAATCTCCTCAATTGATTTTTTACCAAGATTCCTTATTTCTTCTAAATCTTCCCTTGTAATTTTAAGCAGGTCACTCAACGTTTCTATTTTCTTAGAAATAAGACCGTTTAAAACTCTTGTTGTAAGTTTAAGTTCGGTTATGGGCATTTTTAAATCAACCCCCGCAGATTTACTGCTCTTTTTTTCTTCAGGGATTATTTCATCATGTCCGATTTTCTGATTTTCTCCTATCAGTGAAAAATGCCTGTCCATTAAATCCGTTACTTCTTTTACAGCGTCTTTGGGTGAAACAGCACCTGTTGTCCAGACCTCAAGTATCAATTTTTCGTAATCTACAAACTGGCCTACTCTTGTATTTTCAACATGAAAGGTTACCTTCCTTACAGGAGAATAAATACCATCTATCAGAATGGTTCCCACAGGTATCTGTCCCTTCATAAATTTCATCTTCTCATAAGGCATATAACCTCTACCTTTTGTAATCTCAACCTGTATTGTCAAGGTTTTATTGGGGGAAATAGTTGCAATGTGTAGATTTTCATTCAAGGCCTCAGCACTGCCATCGTTAATCAAATCTTTAGCACATACCTCATCCTTACCTTTTATATCAAAAGAAGGGATTATATGAGGGAATTCGGTAATGTTCTGCTTCAATGCTATCTGCTTTATATTCATTACTATTTCTACAACATCCTCTTTCACCCCGGGTATGGTAGAAAATTCGTGAGAAACCCCGTCTATCTTAATGGACGTTATTGCAATACCCTCAATAGAAGAAAGCAGTATCCTCCTCAAGGTGTTACCGAGGGTTACTCCATATCCTCTTTCAAGAGGTTCAATTACGACCTTTCCATAATTGTTTCTGTATGTTTCTTTTTCCCATATAATTTTTTCTGGAAATACAAATTCTTTCATCTAATCACTCCTTTACCCCGTACCGACGCTTTTTGTCGTTGCGAGTGCTTTATATGTGGCAATCTATTGAGATTGCGGAGCCTGTTCCGAGCAAAACGAGGAATCTCCGAGTTTGCTTCGGCTCTGCCTCGCAACCGTTTCACTCCTCGCAATGACAAATTGTGAGGGGGTTATGATTTTTTTCTATCTATTTTTTTTCCCAGGTTTTAAAAACCCGGCCCCAGTGAACACTACTGAGCACTATTTAGAATAAAGGTTGACTATCTGCTGCTCATCAACAGGTATGGTTACTTCATCTCTTACAGGAGACCTCAAAACATTTATGGTGAAATTATCGTTATCTACCTGTACCCAGCCTGGAATAATATGCGATTTATACTCTTCAATACAATTTTTAACTAACTTCACGTATTTACTGTTTGGATGTAGTTGTACCGTATCGCCAACCTTTAAAATATATCCTGGTCTATCCATTCTCCTACCGTTAACACGAATCTCACCGTGATTTACCATCTCTTTTGCCATTCTTCTTGAATAAGCCCAGTTTACCTTGAAAAGTGCATTATCCAGACGGCTTTCAAGAATTTGAAGCAGAATTTCACCGGTTATACCCTGCTGTCTCTTGGCGTTTTCAAAATATCTTCTAAACTGCCTTTCCAGAACTCCATAGTATATCTTAACCTTATTCTTTTCCATTAACTGAATACCATATTCAGACATTTTTTTTCTTCGTACAAAAGATGGTCTCTTCCGCCTCTTATTTTCTCTCGCGTCAATAGGACATTTGATAGTTTCACACCTTCTGCCTTTAAGATACAACTTAACACCATATTTCTTACAGATTTTACATAGTGGTTTGGACATCTTCATTTTTAATCTTTTTCTCCTGTTAAGACTGTAATTAGTTTCCTGTTTGCCACTTATTACTAACCCCTGTTTTCTTAGATTTTCCTGCGCTTGGGCGGCCTGCACCCATTATGAGGTATGGGTGTAATATCCTTGATTGAAATTACATTCAGTCCAGCACCCTGCAAAGCCCTGATGGCTGTTTCCCTGCCTGAACCCGGACCTTTTACCAAAACATCTACTTCTTTCATATTAAAAGTTGATTGTATCTTTCTTGCAAGATTTTCTGCTACCAACTGTGCTGCAAAAGGCGTTCCTTTTCTCGTTCCCTTAAATCCAGCAGTCCCTCCACTACCCCATAACAATACTCTACCATTGGTGTCGGTTATAGTAATTACAGTATTGTTAAATGTAGCCTTTATATGCGCTATACCTCTCAGAACATCCACATGCTTTTTTTTCTTCTTTACATAAGTCTTTTTTATCTCAGCCATTTCTCTCCCTTACACTTTTTAGGTCTCTTCCGTATTTGACCTTAGAGATTTTCTCGCTGTTTTATCCCTTACTATCCCTACAGTTTTTCTCGGCCCTTTTCTCGTCCTGGCATTGGAACGTGTTCTCTGCCCCCTGACAGGGAGAGAAAGACGATGTCTTATACCTCTATACGAATTTGTTTCCACCAGTCTTCTTATATTTTCGGTCATTTCTTTCCTAAGGTCTCCCTCTATAACCATATTTTTCTGAAGGAAAGACGCTATCTTACCAAGTTCTTCTTCGCTTAAATCTTTAACTTTTTTGGTGCCTTCAATCCTGGTATAGTGGACAACCTTTTTTGCCAGTGTAGACCCAACTCCATATATGTATGTCAGAGATATCTCCAGTTTTTTATTATCGGGTATTTCTACCCCTAAAATCCTTGCCATTTTAAATTATCTCCTTTATCCCTGTCTCTGTTTGTGTTTCGGGCCTTCCTGAGGATTACTACAAATGACTCTTACTACTCCTCTCCTTCTTATAATTTTACACTTGGGACATATTTTTCTTACAGATGCTCTCACTTTCATTTTTTTACCATCCTCTATAGATTTACAACCTTTTTATTATCCGTCCTTTTGTAAGGTCATAAGGAGAAAGTTCCAGAAGAACTTTATCCCCGGGAATTATTTTTATATAATACATTCTCATCTTTCCACATAGATATGCTGTTATAACATGTCCATTTTCTAATTCTACGGAAAAGGCGGTCCCCGGTAACGCTTTGGTAATCTTCCCCTGCACCTTTATTTTTTCTTCTTTTTTCTCCACAATCCTTATTCCTCTATTTATACTAACCGGCAACGGTTAATATTTCCGGACCGTTTTTACCTATCAATACACAGTTCTCATAATGAGCGGAATACCCCCCATCTTCTGTTACCACGGTCCATCCGTCATTAAGAATTCTCACACCGGCTCTACCCTCATTAATCATAGGTTCTATAGCCAGCACCATATTTTCCTTCAAAATCTCACCCTTGCCTGGTTCACCAAAATTCGGTACTTCTGGATATTCATGCAGTTCTTTTCCAATACCATGTCCCGCAAATTCTCTTACCACGGAAAAGTTGTTTGCTTCAACAACCTCTTCTATGGCCGCACTTATATCACCAACTTTCATATATGGTAAAGCCTTCAAAATGCCGGCGGCAAAAGATTTACGTGCAATTTCTATAATGTTTGAATGAGTCGCAGTAACCCTGCCTACAGGGAACGTATCTGCACAATCCGAATAATATCCTTTATATACTACCCCTATATCCAGAGAAACTATATCGCCTTCCTTTAAAACCTTCGTTCTTGAAGGGATGCCATGTACAACCTCTTCATTTACGGATACACATAAACTCTCGGGATATCCATTATAATTCTTAAAGGCTGGAGATACCCCATTATAGTTCATTAATTCCTCTCCCTTTTTTTCTATATCATAAGTAGTTATACCCGGGCTTATTATTTCCCTCAATTCTATCAATATAGATTTACATATTTTACAGGAAACCCTAATCTTTTCTATTTCACGGTAAGTTTTCACCATTTGACAATTTTTCTTATCCCCAAAATTGTATCTTCCAGTTTTCCATCACCGGGCACAATATAAAGGATACCTTTTTTCTGATAATATTCTATCAACGGTGCAGTCAGTTGATGATAAACCTGCAACCTACGTCTTATAATTTCCTCCTTGTCATCAACCCTCTGAACAAGTTTTCCCCCGCATAAATCACATATACCTTCTTTTTTAGGCGGGAGATTTAAGAGATGATATATTTTCCCGCAATTATTACATACCCTCCTAAGTGACAATCTACTAACGAGAAAATCATCACCTGCTTCCAGATATATAACCTTTACATCATCTTCTCTGGCAAATATCCCATCAAGCATTTCGGCTTGAGATAAGGTCCTCGGGAACCCGTCCATTATAACGCCTCCGTCACTTGACGGTTTTGACAGTTCATTTTCAATCATTCCAACTACAATTCCATCTGGCACCAGTTCACCCTTTTCCATATAGACCTTTGCAGCAATGCCAGAATCAGTACCCCTTTTTAAGTGGTCTCTGAGTAAATCTCCCGAGGAAATAAGAGGCAGATGCCATATTCTGCTGAGTCTCTCTCCTATAGTTCCTTTACCAGCACCGGGAGGCCCAAGCAGAATAATATTTTTCTTCATTACCGGCCTTTAGCCTTTTTAATAAAGCCCTGATAATGCCGTACCAGTAAATGTGATTCAACCTGTCTTAACGTCTCAAGTAAAACAGAAACAGTTATCAAAAGACCTATACCTCCAAAAATATTCGCGACAACAAAAGGGATCCTCCTGTACAACAGCATAATGAAATATGGAAACAGAGCTATACCCGCAAGCATCAAAGAACCTGGTAAAGTCAACCTATTCAAAACTCTTTCAAGATATAAAGCGGTTGACTTTCCCGGTCTGATACCCTGGATAAAACCTCCGTATTTCTTAAGGTCTTCCGAAACATTATCCGGATTAAATATGATACTCGCATAGAAATAACAGAAAAAAACCGTCAAAATTGCATAGAGTAACATCCCGAAACCTCTTGTAGGAGAAAGAAATCCTGCAATATTTTGCAGTATTCTATTTGATGAAAAAGTCAAAATGGTGGCAGGAAAAGTCAGTATGGAGATGGCGAAGATAAGAGGGATAACTCCACCCTGATTAAGTTTTATGGGCAGATATGTAGTCTGTCCTCCATATACCTTCCTACCAATAACTCTTTTTGCATATTGAATAGGAATTCTCCTTTCACTCTCGTTTATTATAACTGCAAAACCTACCACGACAAACATCAACACAATCATGATAATAACTGCAAGGAAATTTATTTCTCCCGCCGCAACCAGTTCTCCCATACGGGTAAATGCAACAGGCATTCTTGAAAGTATACTTGCTGTTATTATAAGAGATATGCCATTCCCTATGCCTTTCTCCGTTATTTGTTCTCCAAGCCACATAAGAAAAATTGTTCCTGTGGTTAAGGTTATTACAGTAGTAATTCTGAAAAGCCATCCCGGATTGGGTACTACCACAATCTCCTGAAAATGGGCAGGATTTTCCAACCACATACTTATAGCAAATCCCTGGAATATACACAGACCAACAGTTCCAATACGCGTAATCTGCGTAAGTTTTCTCCTTCCTTCCACACCACTCCGCCTGAGACTTTCAAAATACGGAACAATGGAAGTGAGAAGTTCCAGAATAATTGAAACGCTTATGTAGGGCATTATTCCAAGTGCAAATATAGTAGCATTACTCAAAGCACCTCCGGCAAAAAGGTCAGCAAGCCCTAAAAGGGTATTAGGAAATTGCTCAAAAAACTTAGCCAGTGCTCTTCCGTCTATACCAGGAGAAGGAACATAGCAACCCAGCCTGTACACGGTAAGTAACATTAAGGATATTATAATCCTTTTTCTTAAATCAGGAACCTTAAAACTATCTCTGAATCCTCCCAACATTTATCACTCCCAAATAGTCCGTTGTTCATCTGTCAACTATAATAATAGCCTTCCCGCCAGATTTTTCTATCTTCTCTTTTGCCCTGGCAGAAAAAGCATGAGCATGAACCTCTATTTGCTTATTTACAGTACCCTCACCCAGAATTTTTATATTCTTACCTTTTTTAACAAGTCCGGATTTAATTAAAAGTTCAGGGGTTACTGTATCATTCTCTGCAAATAATCCCTCTATCCGTTTAAGACTTAATAATTCTCTGCACTCATTTTTTATATGCGTGAAACCCTTTTTTGGTAATCTTCGCACCAGTGGCATCTGCCCGCCTTCAAAATTATAAGAAAGAGAATATCCCTTTCTTGCTTTATGTCCCTTATGCCCGCGAGTTGAAGTACCACCATGTCCTGAAGCATTTCCTCTACCTACCCTTTTCCTTTTATGAACCGCCCCCGCAGGAGGTTCAATCTGATGTAACTTCATTTTTCTGTTATCTCCTTACACTGTTTCACCTTCACTCGCAATAACCGAAGGTATATTTTCTTCTTTCTCTCCAATTTCTCTAACATCTCTGAGTTTCAATAGTGCTTTTACCGTTGCATTTATAACATTTAAGGGATTGGTAGAACCAAGACATTTACAGGTAATATCACTGATCCCGCTAACCTCAAAAAAAGCTCGCATTGTTCTGCCAGCAACCATTCCATGTCCTTTTACAGCAGGTTTTAAAATGACATAAGAAGCTCCTGATTTTGCTTTTACATCATAAGGTATGGTTGTTTCCTTAAGTGGAATAGTTATCATTTCTTTTTTTGCTTTCTCGGTGGCTTTTCTTATAGCTTCAGGGACTTCACCAGCTTTTCCCAGGCCGAATCCTGCCCTTCCCTGTCCATCACCAACTACAACCAGTGCCCTGAAGTTAAGATTCTTACCACCTTTTGTAACCTTGGTCACCCTTCTTATTTCTACAACAACCTGTTTTTCTTCCTTCTCTTCAAGTAGTTGTTTGCTCATTAAAATTTTAGTCCTCCTTTTCTTGCTGCATCCGCAAGGACCTTAACCCTGCCGGTATATCTATAGCCACTTCTGTCAAATACAACTTTTTCAACCCCTAACTCCAAAGATTTTTTAGCGAGAAGAAAACCCACCTCTCTCGCTCCTTCAATATTGTAACCTTTTACATTCTCCTGTTTCTTTCCACGAATCTCCTTAGATAAACAGGATACTGTTGTTAAAACTCTGTTGGGAATTTCTTCGTCCACAACCAGAGATGCATAAATACATCTGTTGCTTTTAAATATAACGATTCTCGGCACTGCCTTTGTGCCAAAGACTTTTTTCTTCACCCTTAAATGCCTTTTTATCCTTCTTTGTTGCTTTGTAGGTATCATTGTGTTGCTCCCACACTCGTCTTGCCAGCCTTATGTCTTACATACTCACCCCGGTATCTTATACCTTTACCTTTATAAGGTTCCGGCGGACAAATAGCTCTTATCTCAGCAGCGTAATTTCCCACTTTTTGTTTTTCCATGCCTCTGATAAAAATTATAGTGTTCCTGTGGATTTCTACTTCTATCCCCTCGGGAATATTACGCTCTACAGGGTTGGAAAATCCAATACTCAAAATCATTTTCCTCCCTTGAACCTCTACCTTGTAACCAACTCCATGTAACTCCAATATCTTCTCAAATCCGTCTTTCACTCCTTTAATCTTGTTTAGAACAAGTTTTCTTAGCAGTCCCTGCAGAGCTTCTGTCTTTCTGTATAACTTTCTATCTTTCGGATTGATTGTGTTTGAAATTGTAATCCTATCTGTATTTACAGATACATCCAGATTGGGAAAGATTTCCTGTTCTGTTTTGCCTTTACCACCTTCAAAGATTAACCTGCCGTCTTTCTTGGAAATTTTAACTCCATCTTGTATCAAAACCGGTTTTTTCCCTAATCTTGCCATTGTTTATTTTTCACTCCTCACCATACGTGAAATAAAACTTCTCCTCCTAATCCCTGTTCTTTAGCCTTTCTGTTGCTGAGTATCCCTTTTGAAGTGGACATTATGGCTATACCAGCACCATTTTTAATAACCGGTATTTTGTCCTTTCCCGCGTAAATTCTACCCCCGGGTTTACTTATTCTTTTTATCTCGGTTATTGCTTTTCTTGTTTCTGAATAATATTTAAGAAATAACCTCAGATAGCGTTTTTTATCCTCCTCAACCACTTCATAATCCTTTATAAAACCTTCTTCCTTCAAAACTTTAGTTATATTTTCTTTTAATCTGCTTTGTGGAACCAATACATAATTCTTGTTGATTAAATTACCATTCCTTATTCTTGTAATCATATCCGACACAGTATCAGTCATTGACATTTTTTAACCCCCTACCAACTTGCCTTTTTGACTCCGGGGATTTCCCCTCTGGATGCAAGTTCTCTGAAGCATATTCTGCATAATCCGAATTTTCTATAGTAGCCTCTTGCACGGCCACACCTCCAGCATCTATTCTTTTGCCTTACAGGAAATTTTGGTTCTCTTTTTGTCTTCTCCAAAAAGCATTTTCTCGCCAATTTGCTCCTCCCTCCCTAATCAATCCCCTCTTATGGGAAGACCCATTTGTTTTAAAAAGGTTATCGTTTCTTCTCTTGTATTTGCTGTTGTGATTATGTTAATATTCATTCCCTTCACCTTATATATTGAATTATAGTCAATCTCCGGAAAGATAACCTGTTCCTTAACTCCTATTGTATATCCACCCTTCCCATCAGTTGAACTTGCAGGCAAGCCATTAAAATCTCGTACCTGTGGTAAAGCAACTGTTATCATCCTATCAATAAACTCATACATTCTGTCCCCTCTTAAGGTTACCATAACTCCACAGATATCACCTTTCCTGAGATTGAAGCCGGCTATGGACTTTCTACTCCTTGTAATGACAGGTTTTTGCCCGGTAATAGCTGCCAGCTCTTTCTGCACAAATTCAAGCATCTTAGCATCCTTATTATCTTTCCCTACCCCTGAATTTATAACTATTTTTACAAGACGTGGGACCTGATTTACATTTTTATAACCCAGCACTTTTGTAAGTTCAGGGATTACTTTTTCCCTGTAATATTTCTTCAATCTTGGTTCCATTTTATTTGGCCTCTGCAAGTTCACCGCATTTTTTACAATATCTGACTTTTGAACCATCCTGCAAAAGTTTTTTCTTTAACCTGGTTCGCTTGCCACATTTCATACAGAAGTACATAACATTTGCAATAGATACGGGCTTCTCCATCTGTATTATACCACCCTGTTTATCAATTGCTTTAGGTTTGGAATGTTTCCGAACAAAATTTATCCCTTCAACAAGGACCTTTCCTTCATCGGGCATAAGTTTTATAACCCGTCCTTTTTTACCCCTATCCTCGCCCTTTACCACCTGAACAAAATCTCCCTTTTTTAAACTGTATTTCATTTATAACACCTCCGGCGCCAGAGAGATTATTTTTGTAAAATTATTCTCACGCAGTTCTCTGGGGACAGGTCCAAAAACCCTCGTTCCTCTTGGATTTTTTTCTTCATCTATTATCACCGCGCAGTTATGGTCGAATTTTATAATTGAACCATCGTGCCTTTTTATCGGACTAACTGTCCTGACTACCACCGCTTTAACCTTTTCTTTCTTTTTAACAATACCCTCGGGAATTGCATCTTTAACACTGGCAACTATAATATCTCCAATTTTTGCGTATTTTCTACCAGAATGTCCGGGGATACCGATAATCATTATTTTTTTAGCCCCCGTATTATCAGCCACCGTCAGAACAGACATCAAACGAACCATTTTACCTTCATTCTCCTTTACCCCGATTATCCCGTGGATTTTTTAACGGGGAACTACAGACCTGCCAACCACCTCTTTAACAATCCATCTTTTGCGTTTACTCATAGGCCTACATTGTATGATACTCACGGTATCACCTTCTTTAGATATATTGGACTCATCATGAACCATAACCTTCTTGAATTTCTTAATAAATTTATTATAAAAAGGGTGCTTGGTTCTGCTTTCTATCAAAACCACCCTTGACTTATTCATTTTACTGCTTATAACCCTTCCTGTTTTCTCAACCTTCCCTTTTTTTTGCAACTCCATTTTTTGTTGCTCCTATCATTTCATTAGTCAGCGTTTTTAGTACACTTATATCTTTTCTCAAATTTTTTATAATGGAAAAATTTTTTAATTGACCAATATGTAATTGATGTTTTAATTTGTACAACTGGAATTCCATCTCTAATATTCTTGAATTTATTTCGTCAATTGTGGAACCTCTCCATTTTTCAATCTCATCTTTTTTCATTTGTTCAACTCTTTTCTGTCTCTAATTTTTGTACCTTCACTCTCCTGACAATCTTTGTCTTAAAAGGGATTTTATGAGATGCTCTTCTTAATGACTCCACAGCCAAATCCTCAGAAATTCCTGCTACTTCATACATAATTCTGCCGGGTAAAACTACCGCCACCCAGTAAGAAACATCTGCTTTACCCTTACCCATACGCGTTTCAGCAGGTTTTCTGGTAACAGGCTTATCGGGAAAAACTCTTATCCATAATTTACCCCGGTTCTTTAAATGATGCATGATAGCAATTCTTCCTGCCTCTATCTGAGAGTTTGTGACCCAACCAGAAACGATCATCTGCAAACCATAATCTCCATAAAAAAGGGTACTTCCTCTGGTAGATGTTCCCTTCATCCGCCCCCTTTGTGCTTTTCTGTATTTAACCCTTTTTGGCATCAAAGGCATTGCTGTTGCCCCCTTTTTGTTTCTCTTCCAAAATTTCCCCGAGATACACCCAGACTTTTAAACCCACCGTACCAGACCTTGAGAATGCCGTTGAAGTAGCATAGTCTATTTTCGCTCTCAATGTATGCAGTGGAACCTTGCCTTCCTTATACTGCTCGGACCTTGATATTTCTCTGCCCCCTATCCGGCCACTAATTCTAACCTTTACTCCCTGAGCACCTGACTGCAATGCAAGAGCCATAGATTTCTTAATTGCCTGACGGTGTGGCATCCTTTTTTCCAGTTGCATTGCTATTGAATCGGCAAGAAACTGGGAACTTTGCCCCGGAGGATTTACTTCAAGTACATCTATATTCACCTGTTTTTTAAACATCTTATAAATTTCATCTCTTACCATATCAATCTCCGAGCCTTTTCTTCCAAGTATAACGCCCGGACGGGTCGTATGTATTTTTATCCTCAATCTATCAGATATTTTCTCTATTTCAATCTTACTTACCGTGCCTCTTGGAAACCTCTTTTCAAGATACTTTCTCAGATTTATGTCTTCCTCCAACAGATGCCTGAATTCTTTCTTCTCTGCAAACCAATTACCCCGCCATTTTTCGACAATTCCCATTCTCATACTTATAGGATTAACCTTTTGACCCATTATTGTCTCCGTTCAAATTCTTCCAGAATTACCGTAATATGACTTGTTCTTTTCTTTACAATCACTGCACGTCCCATAGTAGCAGAACGAAATCTTTTTAATGCAGGACCACCGTCTATCACAATCCGCTTAACTTTCCAGTCATCGGTATCGGATTTCAGTTTGGCATTTGATAATGCCGAATTTATTGTCTTCTCTAACACGTCCGTTCCACGTTTTGAAATACTCTTCAATATCTGCAAAGCCTCTTTCGCATCCTTCCCCGGCAATAACTGTGCTATCATTCTTAACTTTCTTGGACTCTGCCTTATGTACCTTGATTTTGCATATACTTCCATTTATTCCCCTCGTTCTAACAGTCAGGTTTTCTCCTTTGTTCTTTCCGTATGTGCTCCATGCCCTCTGAATGTCCTGGTTGATGCAAATTCCCCAAGTCTGTGCCCCACCATATTTTCCGAAACATAAACGTTCAAAAACATTCTTCCATTATGTACTGCAAACGTATATCCTACGAAATCAGGAGTGATGACTGAAGACCGCGCCCATGTTTTAATAACATCCTTCCTGCCTTTCTCTTTATTTTTCATTACCTTCTCTAAAAGTTTGGCATCTACATATGGACCTTTTTTCTTTGATCTCATTCTTATTCTCCCACTACAGATTATCTCCTCTTCTGCAATATCTTTTTATCAGAGGATTTCCACTTTTTCCTTGTTTTATAACCCTTTGCAGGTATTCCAGACGGACTCTGCGAAAGGTGACCTTTGCTTTTCCCTTCTCCTCCCCCATGAGGATGGTCAACAGGATTCATTGCCACTCCCCTTACAGAAGGTTTTTTGCCCATCCATCTATTTCGTCCTGCTTTACCTTTGGAAATGTATTTATATTCAGGATTACTTACCTGCCCTACAGTGGCCATGCATTTTATATCAAAAAGCCGAACCTCTCCGGAAGGAAGTTTTATCTGCGCATACTGTTCACCCTTTACCATAACAACAGCAAGGGAACCTGCAGACCTTACAATCTTACCCCCACTGCCAGGTATCATTTCAATGTTATATACCTGAACACCCTCAGGTATTTTAGCAAGTGGCAATCTATTTCCGGGTTTTATGTCAGCATCCTCTCCGCATTTTATAATATCACCCTTTTTAAGACCCGCAGGGGCAAGAATATAACTTTTAATGCCATCTGTATAGTTTATAAGAGCTATTCTTGCAGACCTGTTTGGGTCATATTCTATACTCATAACTTTGCCGGGTTTACCCAACCTCCCTGCAAAATCTATAGTTCTGTATAACTTCTTATGACCTCCACCTCTGTGCCTTGCAGTTATCTTACCCTGATTGTTCCTGCCACCGGTATTTCTTAATCCTGTCACAAGTTTTTTCTCAGGGTTTTTCTTAGCAATATCAGAAAAATCCTGAGAGATAGCGTGACGCTGTCCCGGTGTTACAGGTTTTAATTTACGTAATGGCAATTTTATCTCCCTCCTTAAGCGTCACCACAACCTTCTTATATCCCGGCTTATACCCCTCTATCCTGAACCTGTATTTCTTCTTTTTCCTCGGCATCATTATTATATTAACCTTTTCAACTCTCACGTTATAAATCGTTTCTATGGATTTTTTTATCTGAATCTTGCCAGATTTTTTATTGACACAAAAAGTATATTTATTAGCAGATACACCGTCATTGGACTTTTCTGTAACAAGAGGAAATCTCACAACATCATATTGGTCAACTGTCATTTTTCTCTTCCCCCAAACACTTCTTTATGCTTTCAAAAACAACATTTTCAACTATCACTCTATCGGATTTTAAGACCGAATAAGCACTTAATTGATTTGAAAAATCATACTTAATGAGCGAGATGTTTCTTAATGACTTTACAAGGTTTTCATTTTTCCCCTTATCATTAGCAAGAATGAACAAAACCTTTTCTTTCTCGCAGCCCAGATTTTTTAGAAATTCATTAAATACACTGGTTTTTGGGCTTTCCAATTTTTCGGGTATAAAAAGTGCAAATCTGTCCTGTTCAAGTTTATCTTTCAATACCTCTCTTAGTACACTTTTCTTGATTTTTTTGGTGAGGTGTTGACTGTAATCTCTTGGCCTCGGACCAAAAACAACACCCCCATGTCTCCACAGAGGATTTCTGCTTGAACCTACTCTTGCACGTCCAGTTCCTTTCTGTCTCCACGGTTTCTTACCACTGCCAGAAACCTCTGCCCTCGTTTTTGTAGAAGCATTTCCCTGTCTCAAATTGGAACGGTGTGCATTAACGTAATAATAAATTATGTCCTTATTCAGGGATTTTCCAAAAAGTTCATCAGATAAGGATTCTTCCCCAACTACTTTTCCCTGCATACTATAAATATTTATTTTCTTCATTTTTTTAGCGCTTTCTTAACCAGCACATAACCATTTGAAGAACCTGGGACAGAACCTTTCAAAAGGAGTAGATTCTCCTCCGGGATAACCTTAACGATAAGAAGATTCTGTATGGTTACTCTTTTATTTCCCATATGTCCCGCCATCCGTTTTCCTTTAAAAACTCTTGGTGGCTCAGTTCCCCCTATTGAACCAGGAGCCCTGTGGGACATTGAACCGTGTGTCGCCGGACCTCCATGAAATTTATGTCTTTTCACCACGCCCTGAAATCCTTTACCTATGGATTTTCCTATAACATCAACGTACTCTCCTTCTTTGAAAATCTCAACGGTGAGCTTCTGTCCTATGCTGAATTTTTCAATATCCTCATCACCATTAAGTCTCATTTCTCTCAAAATCTTTAAAGAAGGCAATTTCCTCTTCTGTAAAACACCTATCTCGGATTTACTTAATTTTTTCTCATTTACTTCTTCAAAGCCCAGTTGAACAGCAGAATATCCATCTTCTTTTTGCTTCCTCACCGCTGTTACGTAACAGGGCCCAACCGTTAATACAAAAACAGGTATGATTTTCCCATCCTCTTTGAACACCTGAGTCATACCAACTTTTTTGCCGATTAACCCTATCTTCATTCTTTTATTTCCTCTTAACTGAGATTCATCTCAACTTCTATTCCGGCTGGTAAACTCAATTTGCTGAGAGAATCCACTGTTCTCGCCGTGGGTTCTATTATATCTATAACTCTTTTATGCACCTTTATCTCAAACTGCTCTCTGCTTTTTTTGTTTACATGAGGGGACCGCAAAACAGTATATATTTCTCTCTTAGTCGGTAAAGGAACCGGCCCTGAAATCTTCACACCTGTTTTCTGAACCAGTTCAATTATTTCCTTTGTAGACTGGTCAAGTAATCTATTGTCAAATGCTTTAAGTTTAATTCTCATTCTCTTTTTTTCCATAGTATTTCTCTCTCAAATTTGCCTCAAAAAAAATTATCCTTTCTTTTCTGTAGACACGAAAAGTTCATTTTATCACAGAAAAAAATAATGTGCAACAAATTTTTTTATTCCAGGATTTCCGTTACGGCACCGGCACCCACAGTCTTGCCGCCTTCTCTTATTGCAAACCTCTGACCTTTCTCAAGCGCAACAGGATATATGAGTTTTACTTCCATCTCCACGTTATCACCCGGCATAACCATCTCCACTCCCTCAGGCAGTTTTATCTCACCGGTAACATCCGTTGTCCTTATGTAGAACTGCGGCCGGTACCCGCTGAAAAACGACTTGTGCCTGCCGCCTTCTTCTTTCTTCAACACATATACCTGCGCCTTAAAGTGTGTATGTGGTGTTATACTACCAGGAGCAGCCACTACCATACCACGCTCAGCCTCATCCTTCTCTACACCCCTTAATAACACCCCTATATTATCTCCAGCAACACCTTCGTCCAGTTCCTTCCTGAACATCTCTATTCCGGTTACTACTGTCTTCTTTATATTATGCGACAAACCTATCATCTCCACAGATTCTCCTACCTTTACCTTGCCACGCTCTACCCTGCCGGTAGATACTGTACCGCGTCCGGTTATGGAAAATACATCTTCTACAGCCATTAAAAATGGCTGGTCAACAGGCCTGGGCGGCGCAGGTATGTAATTGTCTACCGCATCCATCAATTCATGTATACTCCCGCACTTCGGACATTCCTTTTTACCACATCCACATTCCAGACACTGTAACGCACTACCCTTTATTATCGGTATCTCTTCACCGGGAAATCCATACTTGGTGAGTAATTCCCTTATCTCCAACTCCACCAGTTCTACCAACTCCTTGTCCTGAAGATTGTCCATCTTGTTCATATAAACCACCATCGCCGGTACTTCCACCTGCCTGGCAAGCAATATGTGTTCACGTGTCTGCGGCATTGGTCCGTCAGGAGCACTTACCACCAGTATAGCCCCATCCATCTGCGCCGCCCCTGTTATCATGTTCTTTATGTAGTCCGCATGTCCCGGACAGTCTATGTGCGCATAGTGTCTCTTCGCCGTCTCGTACTCTATGTGCGATATGTTTATCGTCAGTCCTCTCTCCTTCTCCTCCGGTGCCTTGTCTATCTCTTCGTATTTGGTAAACTGGGCTCCCCCGAGCTTTCCTAACACCATCGTTATTGCACTGGTCAATGTTGTCTTACCATGGTCCACGTGTCCTATTGTCCCTATGTTTACGTGCGGCTTGCTCCTTATAAATTTTTCCTTCGCCATTTCATTT
>CAYORP010000097.1:0-3579 GCA_964406415.1 uncultured bacterium | reverse complement strand
GCAAAAGAATCATAGATGAGATACTAAATTTAGCAGTCAGCCGTACACCACCAAAAGACTTGGAGTTTTATCAGGTATACAGGTTCAGACTGGCAGAAGCAATAGAAAAAATGAGCAGGTAAGGAAAATGGAGTGTATGCCCTTTTCAACCGGGATGAGGGTAAAAGCCTTAGCCCGTTTACATATAAGGTTAATCTGATGGTAGTAAACAATACTTCTAAGGCATTGTGCCTTGGGAGTAAAGACAAAAAGGAGGCAAAAATGATTCTGCGTATAGTAAGGACAGGCTTGTTGATGGTATTTGCTTTTGCCCTGTGTTCAGGCGTTTGGGCAGAGAATGTCTATCTTCTTAACCTTGACAAGGGCGAACTGCCCAATGATGCAAGCGGTATGGAATACAAGTTAACAAATGAGTATGCTAAGGAGGGCAAATTCTCTTTAAAGATAACCGCCCCTGCAGGTGGAGGTGGCTGGATAGGCCAGTGGAACCCCAAGATAAAAGACTGGAGTTCTTATGACAGTCTTAAGTTTAACTACTTCAACCCCTCACAGGAAATCATCTCCGCGGCATTAACGATAGCACCTGTTGGTGGGGGCTATAATGAACGGCTTGACCAGAAAATAGTTCTGAGGCCCGGAGAAGGAACCGCAGAGGTCAGGCTTAAGGGAGCGGTCAACAATTCAGGTGGAGACCTCAACCTGAGCAACCTGCAGAAGTGGAATATTAATTCCTTGAAAAGCGGCGCCGTTATTTACATCAGCAACCTCCATTTTGAAAAAGAGGGGGGTTCTACAGAAAGTGCAGCAACAGCAGCAGTGGCTCCTGTATCTGTAGAGAAGAAGCCAGAAGAGGCAACCGGTAAAAAGATGTATCTTTTCAATCCCGATAAAGGAGAACTGCCCAATGAAGGGTCTATATCACTCTCCGAGGAACATGCTGCCAAAGAAGGGAAACTTTCCTTAAAGGTAACATTTACCGGAGGCTCATTCGGGACATGGGGAGTCAGAAAGAGCAACTGGAGCGACTTCAGTTTCCTGAAGATGACTGTTTACAACCCGAGCGAAGACATCATCAGTACCATCTTCAGTCTCAGGGACGACTCCACTCCCGCTGACTATGGTAACAGATTTGACGCTGCGATAATACTTCCTCCAGGCAAAAGCACACAGACAATAGGACTTCAGGGTATCTCCAATAATTCGGGGGGGCCGTTTAATCTGCAAAAGATTAGACAGTGGTTTATGTTCGTAACCGCCCCAAAACCCACTAAAGAGAAGCCTGTCATACTTTATTTCTCTGATGTGATACTGACAACAACGGAAGACTAAAAAGACTGATAAGGAGGAGAAGATGGCTGGAAAGATATGGAGTCTGGTGATGATGTTTCTGATTATCCCTCTGTGCATAACCCTGACGGGGGGAGAAAAGGAATATCTGCTTAACTTTTCTGGTGGACAACTGCCCAGTCCCCGTATGATTGAGAAAGAAGACCTGAGTCTTTCGGAAAAGTTTGTTGCTGACTTTGCACTTACAAGTGAATATGCTAAAGAGGGGAAGAAGAGACTCAAGGTGACCATCAGTAAGGGCGGGGATGAAAATGCACCTTACGGCAAATGCAAGTTTGGTATAACAAGACCGGAGAAATCCGACTGGAGCAGATGGGATATGCTCAGATTCAGCATCTTTAATCCAACAGACGAGATAATAGGGATGGGTTTTAGCATGCGTGATGCCTCACATCCTTTCTCCTACGGGGGGCGTTTTGACACCTCAATTATGGTACCTCCGGGAGAGAGTGAACAGGAAATCTATATACAGGGGATAGCAACCAACAGCGGGGACCCTTTGAATCTGAAGAGTGTCGTTGAATGGTATTTTGATGTTGCCCCGATAAAAGATAGGCCCATTATTCTCTACTTCAGTGACATAGAACTTGCAATGGAGGAATAGAATGACTATGGAGATGACAATGAAAAAACTTAACCTGTGGAGAGGAATAACAATCTCCGCGATACTGTTGACGTCTGTCCTGGCCTTTGCTGAAATCAGGACTATGTACATCACCCGCATCAACAACGGTGAAGTGTTCAATGATACAAAAGGAGCAGTAATCAGTTTCTCAGAGGAGCACGCAGTGAAACCCGGTGGTCTCTCTTTAAAATTACAGTGGACCAAGCCCGGATGGGCAGGGGACTGGCAGCCAAAACGTTCCAACTGGTCAGGTATGAACAGGGTTGCCTTTAGCATCTTCAGTACAGCCGGCAAGGACAAAAAGATGACCTTTGTGGTCAAAGACTCTGCAGTGGATGAACCGGGGGCGCCCAAGAATGCCAACTGGGGCGTTATACCCTTTACCCTGAAGCCCGGTATGAATGAGGTTGAACTGAAGGTCAGCGGTCTGCGGACAAAGGACGGGAAAAGAGCCCTTGACCTCAGCCATATCCGCCAGTGGCACTTTTCATATTGTCTTTTCCCTGAAGAAGACTGGGAAGAAAAGTGGGATGGAGAGTTCACCATCTATATAAATGATGTAAAGATTCTTGGTGGAGAGTGAGAAAAACAAAAATGATAACTGAATCATCAGGTGCAAAGAGATTCTTAATCTCTGTTATGCCTTTTTTTCAGAGGTTCTGACAGACACCTTTCTCTGCCATCCTCTGTTTATATATACAAGGTCAGACATAATGTCCTTAAAAATGGAGGTGCAAAATGTTTAGAAAAATGGTTTCTCGCAAGTCTTATGGTTTCACATTGATAGAACTGCTGGTGGTGATAGCGATTATCGGGATTCTTGCGGCGATGTTACTGCCGGCACTTCAGAGAGCAAGAGAGCAGGCAAGGCAGGCTGTCTGTATGAACAACCTGAAACAGATATACATTGCTCTTGAGTTGTATCTGCAGGACTATGCGTGGTTCCCTTATGCGGAAGAGACCGCAGATTATTCCAGCACCCGTTCACTCTCTCTCCTGACAGGACAGTCAGACCCGACTGATGATGATGTGGAAGGGGCGGTATATATAGTAGACCCTGGAATTTTCATATGCCCGGGGGCACGGGATGATACGAAAAGCGAGACAGGACTGGCTGGAGACCTGAAGTGTTCCTATGCCTATTCTGGAGCGCCCGGGAGTCCGACAAACCCGGGTATTGGGCTGAATGAGAGGGTCTCCCCAGATACAGCGCTGATGTCAGATGCAAAAAAAGAGAGGGGGGACCCGGCAGGTTCAGGATTTTCTACCAGTTTTACCCATTATTATGGACGCCTTGTAGGCGTGGGTGGCAACCGTGATAATCATTCTTATTACGGCTTGAATGTATTGTATCCGAGAGGCAACGTGGCATTTGTCCAGGCAACACATCACCTCCGTGATGGGTCAACACCTACAGGAATACTGCCGCAGGATAAACTGCCGAATTACGGCAGAGGGACAGGTTATTCAACAGGTCCGTGGGACCCGAGAGGATATTAAGATAAAAAGGAGGCAAAAAAAATGGAATGGAAACTTTATGGGAGATTTTCAAAAGAGAAGGGTTTTACCCTGATAGAACTGCTGGTGGTAATAGCCATCATAGCGAT
>CAYORP010000096.1:0-8616 GCA_964406415.1 uncultured bacterium | reverse complement strand
GACGCACCTCTTTAAGATGTACAGTAAGTTTTTCTTCAAGCAGTATGTCCTTCGCATGGCAGGAACGTATATAGACACCAAGTCTATCAACAAAATCCTTTATCAAAAGACTGTTTGAGAAATAACGAGATGGACTGTTTATTAGATTCACAGGGTCAAAGTGAACGGCAAAGGCTTTTCTATCTATAGACTTAACAAGCCTCAGGTAATTATCAACAGAATCTGGATACATCCAGGGCATCGTTTCAAGCGCATAAAATGTACGGACAGGTTTCACCTCATCAATAATCTCCCTCACTGTCACCACTATAATATCAAAGGTATCCTCGGTCAGGTCCCTCTTATCGGGCCCATCCCATTTCTTTCCTCTTGAGCCCGAGATATTCACACAGCAGTTTGCACCAATATTATCAGCCAGAGACAGGGCTTTTTTGCACTTTGTTTTCGCATCCTCCCTTTCTGTGTAATCCGAACTTAAAGGATTACTCCATGCGCCCACCTCTGCAATGACAATATCCGCTTTATCTGCAGCAGACGAATATGCAGAAATAATCTCTTTGCCGGTGTCCAGACCCACAGGACAATATGCTGCACGATAACCTGCTTTCTTTACTGCCGCCATCCATAAATCAGGAGTATCAAAACTTTCAAATAATGGACCTCCAAGTCTCATTTTTTTTCACCTCCCTTAACATTCTTTTTCACACCTTTCATTTCGGGAGTAACTATTATCTTCCTGCCCTGTGTCTGCAGTGACTTCGGATTGTTGAATTCCAGCATGACAGGCAGACGCTTGCTCACAGGCAGAATACCAAAACCCTTGTGCGGTTCTATCTGATACCAGTATGCAGTGGAAGAGTAGTCATTAGCCGTGTGGTTACCGTGCCCGTGTTCAATCGTCGCCTTTATGGACTTTTTGAAGTGTACCGGGTTGGTCAGGTGAAAGATATAGGAGGTCTGATACCCACCCGGCATTTTCCCGTCGCAATAAGGATGTCCTACCGTGGTATGCGACTCATATATTGAAGAACCGTTGAAAAGGAAGGCGTTGTCCTGCATCCCCCATGCATGGTTAAAATAGTCCTCGCTGCCCGTACCGTGCAGGTCAGGTGGCCACTTGTAGCCATCCACCCATATCATATCGTCACCCTCTCCCCACCATGTCCCGTGAAAATTTGCTACCGATAAATTACAGCCTATGTAATGCCCCCTGCCCTCTGCCTCAAGAATCACGTAGTTGTTGTTGTAGGCAACCTTTTCTTTATTCACCACATTGGCTTCAGGAGTATTAACCTTAATCTCAGGTCCCCATCCGGGGGTGGGATTTTCTCTCCTCCACTGTGCGTGTAGATAAGCAACATCCTCACCAAATTGCTCCTTATGGGTTTCGTAGTCAATGTAAAAATACTGTCCGTAGTCCTCTTTCCCTTCATTCACAACCTCAACCTTAGCATGTCTGCGAAAAGGCATCTGCAGGTAGCAGTTCATTGCGCAGCCTGCACCAAACTGATAAGGTGACCTTGTTGAGACAGTGAAAGGCAGACTGCAAAAAGAGTTCACAAGAGAATGTCCAAGGCAGAAAAAATCTCCGAGAGGAACGTTAATACTCGGATTTTTCTCACCGTCCCAGTACATCCTCAATACCACCTCCCTGTATAAAAACGGCTTCCATCCCTGCGTCATCCATATATGCGTGATGCTCCCGGGTCCATCTATCTCTGCCAAAACTTTCCTCTCTCCTGCCTGAATTTTCCAGGCATCAGCATTCTTACCTGTCACATCATAACTTGAAACCCTCTTAGATACTGCATTTCTCACCCTGCACAAATCGCCCAGTATTCCCCTGTCCATTTTTTCTCCTTTTCCCTTAAATTCGACATAAGGAAACAGAGAGGAAAGAAAGCAGTTTCCGTGCTCGAAACAGCCCTTCGGGCTTTGGCTTCGGCACAGGTAAGAACTACGGTGAAATCGTCCTCTCGGAGAACTCACCCTCCTTCGTCAAATCTCCGGAGGGTTCAAACAACTCCGAGTAAGGTAATCGTCCGAACGCCTGTGCTTTTCACCTTGTCTTAATCTGTGCCTACACACTCGCACGTCAACTCTTTCCTTCCCTCTCATTACCGAGGATTCTTATGTCGGAATCTCAGCCTTTTCATCCTATCTTGCATTATCACAGAAGATAAGTTAAAATTATTTCTTAACTTCATACTCATTGATAACTATCTTATAAAACAATATGTCACTTTGTCAAATTTTGAAAGGGGACAATAATAATGAAACAGCCGAATGTAATACTTGTTATGTGTGACCAGATGAGGGGCGACTGCATCGGTGCTGCAGGCAACGACATCATCCAGACCCCGAATCTTGACCACCTTGCCTCACAGGGAGTGCTCTTCAAACATGCCTATACTGCCGTTCCTTCCTGTGTCCCCGCAAGACCGATGTTATGGACAGGACAAAACCAGTGGCATACAGGCGTACTTGGAATGGGAGCGGGGCAGGCCCCAATGCCCAATGACTTTCTCCACACACTCGCAGGAGAACTCACCAGCGCAGGCTACCAGACAAAGATGATTGGAAAAGGCCACTTCACCCCACAGAGGTCTCTGATGGGTTTCCAGTCCACTGAACTGGATGAATCAGGAAGGATGCCTGACAGTGAATACAGAAAGTGGTTCAAGGCACACGCCCCTTCAGAGATAACCCCTGACGACCACGGCGTGCACTGGAACTCATGGCATGCCAGGCCATGGCACTGTGAAGAATACCTGCATCCTACACACTGGACGATGTCCCGTGCACTTGAATTCCTCAGGTCAAGAGACAAATCAAAACCCTTTTTCTTAAACATCTCATTTGCAAGACCGCATTCACCTTACGTACCGCCTGCCTTCTATTTCGACCTCTACTACAGATGGAAGACACCTCCGCCTTACATCGGAGACTGGGCAGAGATACATAATGACCCTAAAGAAGCAAAGAAATTTGATGCATGGCGCGGCAGGATGACCCCATTCCAGATACACCGCGCCCGTTCAGGATACTACGGGGAGGTATCCTTCATAGATACGCAGATAGGCAGGTTGATTAATACCCGCGACGCCGACCCCGACAACACATGGATTATTTTCACGGCAGACCACGGGGATATGCAGGGAGACCACAACCTGTGGCGGAAAACGTATGCATATGAAGGAAGTACCAAGATACCTTTTATCATAACCCCGCCAAATGGTTCAGGACTCTCTGAAAATACCATCATTGAGGAGGTTGTGGGACTTCAGGATATAATGCCCACTGTTCTTAACATTACAGGACTGTCTGTTCCAAAGACCGTTGACGGGATGAATTTATTACCACTGTTAGAAGGTAAAAAAACTAAATGGAGAAAATACATACATGGAGAACACTGTACCTGCTATTCAGAAGAACAGGAGATGCAGTATATAACAGACGGTAAAAGAAAGTACATATGGTTCCCAAGGATGAATACCGAACAGTTCTTTGACCTTGAAGATGACCCTGGTGAATGCAAAAATCTCATAGATAATCCGGACAGAAAAGATGAGATAGAAGAATGGAGAGGATACCTTGTCAAAGAACTGGAAGAGAGAGACTGCGGCTGGGTGAAAGACGGAAAACCATTCTGTCCCGATGACAAACCTCTGATATCCCCCTACAGGGATGTTAGATACAGAAAATAACATCGGATTTCCTGCCTGTTTACATTCAGCAACAATTAACAGATTGCTTCACGAGCAGTTATAATAAAAAGGAGAAGTAAAAATGCATAAAAGAAAGGCAGTTAACAGATGCTACAGGATAAAAACGAAACATTATGGTTTCACGCTTATAGAATTGCTGGTTGTAACTGCAATAATAGCAATTCTGGCGGCGATGCTTTTGCCTGCCCTGAGCAGAGCGAGGGAAAAGGCAAGAGCTGCGGCATGTATGAACAACCTGAAACAGGTGGGTATCGCCTTTGAGATGTATAAAAATGACTATGAAGAACGTTATCCTGATAACCCTAACTGGAAGGAGAAAACGTGGTATTACGTATCCGCTGATATGTATGAAAAAATATCCAGGTGCCCGAGCAGACCACAGATTACCAAATGGTACTGGGGACAGGGTTATAACATAGGGTCAGGAGTCTACCCGGGATTTGCAGGGAGAAAGGAAGGACAGATACGCAATCTTTCCCAAAAGATTGTTCTTCTGGATTGGGGGAGACCTCCTGACGGACAGGGTGGATGCAGTGCAGGACCGCCATATTCGGATGAAGGGGTGGAAAGTCCAGAAGGCTTTCACGTGTACAACTCCACCTCTTACTGGACTGTAGTAAGGGTTCACTCCGGTGGAGCCAATATTCTTTTTGGAGACGGGCACGTTGAATGGAAAAAGCCAGAGGAATACCACAGCAATACTGACGGCAGTGGATATAAAACACCTATTCCCCCTGACACGGAATTAAAGATATCTCCCAACTGGAGAGAATATTGGGATACCTCATATTAACAGAGGTTGTCATTGCGAGGGATATTTTCCCCCGTTTTTGTCATTGCGAGGAGCGCAGCGACGAAGCAATCTCAGAAACAGGGCAGGTTGAAAAACGAGATTGCTTCGTATAAAACACTCGCAATGACAATTCACTCAGGAAGATGAAAAAAAATCTTGTATTTCTTTGCGTTTTAACGGCGGTAGCAGGGACTGCCTTCGGGCAGGATGTGGTTGCCACAACATCTGTTCTATCTTCCGTCATCAAAGACATAACCAGAGAAAAGGTTGAGGTATCCACTCTTGTTGCCCCCGGTTCCTGTCCGGGACACTTTGACCTGAAGGTCAGTCATCTGGCAGCCATAGAAAAAAGCGGAATTCTCTTTGCACACGGGTTCGAGGTCTACCTTGAAAAAATAAAAGACTCTATTAAAAGACCTCAATTCAAACCCCACATTATTGAGGTTGAAGGCAACTGGCTGGTACCCGCATCCCAGAAACAGGCATATTCTAAAATCACCAGAGTCCTCTCCAGAGAATTTCCCCGGTATAAAAACTTTTTTGGAGTTAACAGGAGAAAATCTGAAAAAGAGATAGACCTGACAGATAAAAAAATAAAAACTCTCATTGCGGAAAAAAATCTTCAGGGAATGCGGGTAATATGCAACAATCACATTGAAGGACTCATTGAATATATGGGTTTTGAGGTTGTTGCAACCTATGGACGTAAAGAAGAACTGACGCCGCTCATCATAAAAAACCTGGTAAATATTTCCAGCGAAAAAAACGTTCGTCTTGTAATTGATAACCTGCAGGCAGGTCCGGACACAGGATTAGTCGTGGCAGAACAGGTAAAAATCCCTCATATTGCCATATCCAACTTCCCCGGCGTGTTTCCTGAAACAAATACGCTGAGACAAACACTGTACGAAGACGTAAAGAGGATTGTGTATGTCTATGAAAACTCACAAAATAAGACTGATTAACGTATCGGTCGGATACCTGACGGAAACCATAATAAGGAACCTTTCTCTGGATATAGCGAAGGGAGAACTTATTGGAATATTCGGACCTAATGGGGCAGGTAAAACCACCCTTCTGTGTGCTATAAACGGCCTTGCAAGAATCCCTGAAGGGAAGGTTCTTATAGATGACATAGAATTCAGCCCACTCAACGAAAACTCTTTCAGAAGACACATAGGTTATGTTCCCCAACACTTTGAGATTGACCCCAAACTGCCTGTAATAGCAGAAGAGGTTATAATGATGGGAAGGTACGGGAAGATAGGACTGTTCCGCTTTGCAGGCGATAAGGACAGGAAACTACTGGAGACCCTGAGCGGTATTCTTGAGATTGAACATATACTTAAAAAACCTTTCGGGCAGTTGTCAGGCGGTGAACAAAAAAAGGTGTTGATAGCCCGCGCGTTGATTAAAGAACCTGAGATAATGCTACTTGATGAGATGTTCGCATGGCTTGACTGGAAAATGGTGGAAAAATTTACAGGAGTGATAAAAGATATACATAAAAAGAATGAACTGACAACACTTATTGTATCCCACGACATAAAAATAATAGAAAGGATATGTTTAAGGGTTATATGGATGGATGAAGGCAGAATAGTTTTTGACGGCAACAGAGAAGAATTCTCCAAAAGGATAAAAGAAAGTGGACTTAATTAGACTTGCATTTTTTCAAAAAGCACTTATAGCATCTTTACTGGCAGGGATTGCCTGCGGTATAGTGGGAGTCTGGATAGTCATAATGAAGGTTTCCTTTATCGGAGTTGCCATATCGCATGCCGCTTTTGCAGGAGCACTGCTTGCACTCGTAATGGATAAACCGGTCATCCTTTTTTCTTTTGTTTTCAGTTTAATTGCCTGTGCGGTACTTGGGCCACTATCAGACAGAGGGCAACTCCACCCGGAAACATCCATAGGCATAATCTTTTCTTCAACACTCGGACTTGCCTTCCTTTTTATGGGCATCCTGCCGGAAGGAAAAAGCCAGGCTCTTAACCTTTTGTGGGGAAGCATACTTACCGTTAATTTCTCCGACATACTTCTTCTTGCGATAACATCTATCTTAGTGTCTGTGACTGCTGTATTCTTTTTCAAGGAACTGCAGTCAGTCATTTTTAACAGGGAAATGGCAAAAGCCAGCGGTATAGCCGCTTCCATATTCTTTTACTCACTTCTGTTTCTGACCGGTGCAACGGTGAGCACAACACTCAAATCAGTTGGGGGACTGCTTGTTTTCGCCCTGATAATAAACCCTGCGGCAGCCGCTTATCAGATTACATACAGCATGAAAAAGATGTATCTCATCTCTGTAACCTTTGCCGTTTTATCAGGATGGGCAGGACTCCTCATCGCTTCAATCTTTAACCTTCCTGCTGGAGCATCCATAGTAATAGTCTCAAGTATAATCTTCGCACTGGCAGTTATTCTTTCACCCAAAAGGAAGATGAGCAATGACAGAAAATAAACGAGATTTTTTTAACGAGCGGGCAGAGAAATGGGATGAAAGCAACAACACACCTGGTGAAAAATACAGAAGGGTGATAAAAGAAGCAACGATAAAAAAACATCAAAACATATTAGACGCAGGGGCGGGAACAGGGGTTATCATTCCATACATACTTGAGATAACAGGCACACAATCTGTGATATTCGCCATTGACTTTGCGGAGAAAATGGTGGAGCAGATTAAAAAGAAGGGATTCCCGGAAAACGTGAAGCCGCTTGTTATGGACGTACAGAAAACAGGATTTGGGAGAGAAACTTTTGACAGGATAATACTTAACTCCTGCTATCCCCACTTTGATAAAAAGGCAAAGGTGTTACAGGAGGTATACAGGATAATAAAAAAAGATGGAGTCGGCATTATCTGTCACCCGGCAGGCAGGAGAAGGGTAAATGACTACCATAAAAAGGTCCACCGTGCAGTAAAAAATGACATAATACCGGAAATAAAGGAGATGATAGGTATCGTTGAAGCCTGTGGTTTTAAGATTCTCAGAGGTATTGATGAAGAAAACTTTTTCCTGCTGTCATTCAGTAAGTAATATCTGCCTCTAACTGGTTTTCGTTCCGGAGATAATCCTTCTGAAAAATCTTATATCCATCCCTGTCTGGTCAATAAGGTCTTCTAATCCAAGGTTTTCATACTCGCTATGTATTGAAAACGGTCCGTTAAATTTAATCTTAGAAAGAATATCTCTCAGCGTATGCCAGTCAACAAAACCTTCACCGAGAGGAACAACCCTCAACTGCCACTTTCTAACCGATTCAACAATAACTCTTTCTCTAACAAGGTCTTTAATCGCAACTGCAGAAAGATACTCCTTAACGATATCCAGCGCCATAGGTAACGGCTCACCCACCAGAGAAAGATGCCCGACATCGGCAAAAACACCCACATATTCAGGGTCAAACCCTTTTACAAGGTTCATCACCGCACAGGAATTAAGTCCCATTGTAGAACCAGAATGGTTGTGTATCATTACCTTCACATTGTTCTTCTCCGCTAACCTGACAAATCTGGAAAGAACCTGCCGTATCTCGTCCACCGTTCTCCAGTACCCATTCTTCCCCATCATCCAGTAACCCAACTTAACAAGTCCTATCTTTGCATCCCCACAGGCAGAGATAACCTCTTCAGTTATATGTTGTGACGGGTCAAGAAAATCACCGGGTGTCGTAATCATCGGTATATTCAGTCCAGCATCCCTGAATTTTCTTACCGTTTCTGGTAGTCTCTTTTCTGCATTTCCCGGTTCCACGGGATAGCCGGGCCTGACACACAAATCCGCACCTTCCGCCCCAACTGATTTGATTGTTTCAATAAGACGTTCAATACCAAGTCCTTTAAAATGCTTTGTAAAAACAATCAGTTTTCCTTTATCCATATCAACCCCCTTCAAGTCCTGTTTTGTAAAAACTCAGTGTAAGAATTCAGTTAACCACGTTCTTTTCAAGGGTGCCAGGCTAAAAAGCCCCCTCACCCTTTCCTCTCCCCCTCGGGGAGAGGAATTAAAGGTGAGGGGGGATGTTTTTCTCATCGCAATCTCTGACTTCGGTCTTGCCCTGTGGCCTCGCCTTCAATTCTGCGAG
>CAYORP010000095.1:0-2686 GCA_964406415.1 uncultured bacterium | reverse complement strand
GTAAGAATAAAGTCTTCTCCATAGGCCTTTTTAAAGAGTTCTCTTGCAAGGTCACCCGAACAGTGACAGGGAGCGGTCTTTTCAACATCTTCTTTCTTCATCCCATCAACGATACCCATTACCTGTGAATTGTTCATCCCTATTAGGTGAAATCCCCCCAGCACCAAATGGACATCGGTTTTTAACATCTCCTTTGCCTTCTTTATGATGTTTACAACGCCCGGGTGGGCACAGCCGGTAACGACCACCAGACCCTTTTTTGTCTTTATTATCAGTGATTCTTCTTTTATGAATGTTCCCAACTCACCCGTGGAATAGGCATCTTTGCAGATTTTTACGGGGCCATAAACCTCAACCGGTTTGGCACCTGCCTTTTTAACCATATCCTTGACGCTCTGCGGTAAGGAACCCGGCATATAGACCGTAACATGGGAATTTTTACTCAGGAAGTCAGCCAGTCCTCCTATGTGGTCATAGTGGACGTGAGAGAGAACCACTACATCTATTACACCGGGGTCAATCTTTAGTTTCTCCATATTCCTGAGAAGCATCGGCCCTTCTCCTCCCACGTAAAAGAGTATCTTTTTCTCCAGTCCCTCTATCAGGCAGGAAAAACCCCACCTCTCCTCAAGTCCCTCCTTATAGGGATTGTTGTCGTAAACCACAGTGAGACTCAGGTTCTGTCCGTAAACAGAGGTTATAAAAAATGCGGAAACCAGCACAATGAAAAATTTAATTTTTAGATTTGACATTTTTTCTCCTCCCCTGCGGTTATCCAAAATGCTTTTTTAAGAAACTCAGACTCTTCCTGTTACTCCACGAATGCGGACCGTCAAAGAAGTCCTTTTCCAGATTCTTTCCTGCCCCGAGAAGTTTATAAACCTGTTCAAGTTGTTTATACGCTTTCCTTGTTGCTTTAATCGGGAATATACTATCTTTTATTCCACTTATGATTAACAGAGGCCTTGGAGCAATGAGTGCCGCAATATCGCTCATTTCTCCATACCTCATTATTCCCGGAACACAGTTACATATGCAGTGGAATATTGAGTATATGGATTTTTTGAAGGAGCAGTAATAGCCTGCTATCATTGCAGCCTTAATCCTATCTTCTATGGCTGCCCAGAAGAGTCCTACCATGCCACCTCCAGATAGACCTGCCACACCTATTCTGGAAGTGTCTACAAAGACCTGAGTTGAAAGAAAGTCTATCAATACTGAAGCGTCGTGGCATCTGAGCCCTACAGGTGTCATCCCCAACAGAAAAGAATCCATTGTCATTCTGTAACATCCTGTTTCACGGGGGTCAACATCTTTTCTGGTCTCATTCCATCCCCGTTGTACAGGTACTATGGTAACATAACCATTCCTGGCAAAGAAGACCGAAAAATCTAATTCATATTCCCTGCTTTTTCCTTTTTCCTGCGGATTCCCTTCGCCTATGTATGGTAAAACTCCGCTGTGTCCGTGAAGACATACTATGGCAGGAACTTTTCCCTCTATCTTTTTAGGTACAAAATAATATGCCGGTACCCAGTAGTTTTCTTCAGACTGCACATATATTTTGTGCCTTGTAAAATGCGGGGTTTCTATCTTTCCCTTCCATACTACGGAAAGAGGGATATGTACCGGACTGTAACCCATCAGATGTTTCAGTTTACCCTTGAACTTTCCACGCCACCTTCTATGTTCTTCCCGGTCTTTTGCATTCCACCCGAGAGACGGTTCAATCTCCTCTGACAAACGCATAAAATGTTCAAACAGACTGCTGTTTAAATGTTCTCCCTCTGGTCCTCTCACCATTTTCAGCCACCCTTAAAGATTTTTGAGTTTGAATTCATTCACTCTTATTATAAGATGCACTGTAATTTACTGTAGTTCACATCGCAATGAACCCTATATCCTGATGTTCTCAAGTCCTGTAATCATATATGCCTGCAGAAGCCCGGACTCATCCGAATTGAAAAATACCTTTGTCCCATCAGGTGAAAGGAAAGGATGCACATGGCTTTCTTTGATACGCGAAGAACGGCTGTTAACGAGATATGTCCAGTTCACAGCGGGTGATTTTCCTGCTTCCTGCAGTCTGCCGAGTAATACATTACCTCCTATGTCGTCAGAGACAACCAATCTACCTTCTATATCTGTGGCAAAATGGATAAAATGGGGATTCTTAAAATTTTTGCTTATGTCGTTTCTTCTGCCACCAGGGGTATTCAGTCCTATGTGTCCCCTGTCCTCTACAGCCATACCTTCAATCAAGCGGGCCTCCTGCACATCTGACTGCGATGTACTTGTTATAGCCCACTCACTTCTGCCTCTCCAGCACTGATGCCCCTGACAGAACTCATTTCCGTCTCTTCCCCATGGCATCGTTCTGAAGTTTGTACCGTCATCTTTTATAACGTGAATGTCAGCCCCTCTACCTCCTGTAAGTGTAACTATCTTCCCATTTCCATCACAAACATTCCCATGGTTCTCCTGTATAAGGATATCGTTTTTAAACCTGCCTTCAATGGAACGGGAATATTGTGGATGCATATTACACCACGTTTCTCCTTTCATAACCACAGACACCTCTGCTTTTTTTATATTAAATACCATTAACCCGAACGGTGCCTTTTCTGTTTCACCGTCCCCGAAAAACGCAGATATGGCAACCTTATCCCCATCAGAGGATATAGTG
>CAYORP010000094.1:0-3774 GCA_964406415.1 uncultured bacterium | reverse complement strand
AAATCCGCTGCCTTGCCAGTTAGGCTAACCCTCCGGGTGGGAAGTCTCTATATAATATACTCTTTTTTGCGGTTCAGGACAATACCTGGCAACAACTATCCTAAGAGAATAGACCTGATAAATTATGCTTGAAGGTGAATAAAAAACGAGTAAAGATTCTGGGTTTATGGTTTAATTCCTCCGACTTTAGAAAGAAGCCATTCAATCTTTGTGGGCTTTCGGGGCCTCCCCCCGGTTTTCCAACCTCGGGCATCAATCTCATCTCCAACATATTTACCTTCTTTTAACTGCGGAGTTGTGGATGAGTATGTATCTGTTTTGTTATTATACCAGTAGCCAACCCACCAGCTCGTGCGTTTATCAGTATTGTCCCAAGCAGATTGTGGGCTTTTTGGTTGAGGCATGACATATTCCCAGCCCTGTGTTTGCATCGCCAGTGCGGTCTGGATTATACTATGCTTAACATCAATTCCTCCGCGCAGGGATTTTGGTATAACGGCTCCTTGTAATAATACTGGCAATGTGAATACAACCAAACTCAGGAAGAGAATCAGATCATTTTTCATCTTTATCTCCTCAAAAGAGATATTGTAGCAAAAGTGACTTATGTGTTAAGTGAATCCGCAGATTTTAAAGTTCCCCGAGTTTCATCTCCTGACTTCGGAAAACTGAAATGTCTGTTAGAAAAGGTCACTGGAGCGAAAGAGGTTTTAAAGATAATGTCTTACTGAATCTCAATGACCTTCCCGGCTCCACCTTCAACGTATGCCTCGGGATAAAGGGCTTTTATTTCGTCTTTGTGCTGGGTACAGTGTGTGGCACATATCAGACCCAATCCTTTTAGTGATTCAGGTGAGGTTCCGTGCAGCCCCCCTATTATACCATAGACCTTCCCGAACTGAGAAGCCGCCTTCAGGATGCCTTCCATTCTGGGGTGTGAACATCCCGCAACAATGACTATCCCCTTTTCAGTCTTAACGCAAAGGGACTGTTCTATACCTTCTAATTCCCCTGTGGAATAAACCCCGCTGTGAAGTTCTGTAGGGCCCTTTACAGAGACAACCTCTTTTGCGTTCTTAACGCCTCTGAAGGAAGGCGGCACCCAGACCTTAACCCTGTTGTTCTTGCTGAGAAAACCGGATAGGCCTCCAACATGGTCAAAGTGGGGATGTGAGATAAATACCTCTTCAATGGAAGCAGGGTTAATCTTCAACGCTTCCATATTGGAAAGCAATATATCTCCGTCTCCTCCCGTATCAAACAAAATGACAGGCGTATTTTCCACCTCAACCAGAGCGGAAAATCCCCAGTCCGGCTTGAGCCCTTCTTTGATGAGCGTGTTATCATATATAATGGTAACCTTCATAATGCACCTCCTGTGTTTTTAAATATTGTGCCGAATTAAACCCTCCCAAGCCCTCCTTTACTAAAGGAGGGGATGAAGGCCCCTGTCCTTACAGGGTGTAACTCCTGCTAAATTAGAATTTATTCAACAGTTTTAACGGTCCGTATATGACAATCCTGTCTTTTGGAAAGAGGGAATCATTACCTGCGGGAGATTGTATCCACTTTCCCTCGCGTTCTATACCCAGTATTATAATGCCTTTCTGTTTCAGTTTGAGTTCCAGAAGTTTCTTGTTGGCAAGGGGAGAAGACTCTTTTATCCTTAACCTTACCAGCCCGTAACCCTCCAGAAAATGAAGCAGGTCTTCTGTTGTCCCTTCCTCAAAATCAGGCAGGTTTAACAGTTTGCGCCTTACAAAGTTTTCCCATTTGACTGTCAGTCCTCTATGTTTCGCAAGTCTGTAAATAAGATAGGTCCCTGCTATCAGTAAGAAAAAGTCCAGTGATATCTGATACCCCCTGCTTGATACGAGGGATGAGGTTGCCGTGACTATCACTGTCACAATCCCCGCGTTGCCGAGTATCATAAGCCAGCTTACTATTTTCCTACGGGTGGGATGTTTCAAAACAATCTCTGCCTCTCTTGTAGTGAAACCAGTACCTGTGAATGCAGACAAAGATTGGAATCTTGCCCTCTCCCAGTCCATACCTGTCATCATAAGAGCCACACCTCCGGCTCTCACAATAAGGTAAGAAATAAATATAACGATAAGAGTTGGCAGCAGAAAATAATATCCTCCCATATTATGTACCTCCTTATACTGAAACCATAAACTGAATCCTGCTCATAGGTATCTATTCCCGTTCGGAAAGGGCATAGTCAAAGGTTTTCTGAATACCTATCCTGGTGGTATCAAGAACGGGTATTTTCAACACTTTTTCATTCAGAATCAACGGTAATTCCGTACTGCCGAGAATCAGTGCCTGTACACCTTTTTCTTGAACCATCTTCTGGCTTATTTTAATAAACCTTTTTCTTGTACTCTCAATAACCTTCCCGTCCGCAAGTTCTCCCATAACCCTGATGTGGATGTAATCTATATCTTCGGTATCCGGAGGGACAACCTCTATCCCAAACCTTTTAAAACTCTTTTGAAAGAAGTTACCCTCCATAGAAAATTTAGTTCCGTAAAGCCCCACCTTTTTAAACCCTCGTTTATCCGCTTCTTTTGCCACTTCGTCAATCACGTTTAACAGTGGAATGGGGGATTTTTCAGCCAGATGCTGGAAGAACATATAGGGTGTATTGGACGCTATAACAACAAACCCTGCACCTGCTTTGTATAGAGAGTTGATAGCGTCTGACAAAATGGAGATTGCCCCCCGGGTATCTCCTGAACTCAGAGGCTTGCGGAATTCTGCCATGTTAAGACTGTAGATGATGATAACCGGATAGTGCCGTTCAGGTAAGATTTTTTGAGAGAGTTGTATTATCTGACGGTAGTATTCCAACGTTGATTCCGGTGCCATCCCTCCAAGTATCCCGATTTTTTTCATGGTAGAGCCCTCCTCTTTTTTTTGACCAGTGAGGAGTTACTTCTATTTTACCATTTTTATTTGTAAAAATTAATTCATAGGGTTTAAGTGCTCAGCGGTGAGAAATTTGCAATTCTTCGTCTTTTATGGGAAACTACTGTAAAGATTATAAGGAGATAAAGGTGTTAGAAGTCAAAAAATTAAGCGTGAGGGCAGACAAACATCTGATTCTGAAAGATGTAGACCTGAGTGTTGGAGAGAAGGATATAATTGTTCTTTTCGGTCCCAACGGCTCGGGTAAGTCTACACTTGTTAAAGCCATTCTGGGGCTTTCCGGGTTTCAGGTGTTAAAGGGGGATATACTTTTTGATGGTAAAAGTATCAAACAACTTTCGGTAAGCGACAGGGTTGGACTGGGTATTGGAATTATGTTTCAGCACCCGCCTAAAATTCACGGGGTGAAACTTCTGCAGATAGCAGAGTATCTGGAGAAGGACAAGACAAGGATAAAAGAACTTGCCCGGGAACTGAGAGTTGAGGATTTTCTGGGAAGAGACGTTAATCTTGACCTTTCAGGCGGTGAGATTAAAAGGGCTGAACTGTTTCAGATTCTCTTACAGAAGCCTAAGTTATTGATGCTTGATGAACCGGAGTCCGGAGTGGATATTGAAAATATATCCGTTATGGGTAATGCACTCAACAGATACCTTCAGTTAAGTGGTTGCGGGTGCCTTGT
The DNA here is from genome assembly GCA_964406415.1 of uncultured bacterium. GTDB lineage: Bacteria > Ratteibacteria > UBA8468 > B48-G9 > JAFGKM01 > JAFGKM01. The sequence goes on along the minus strand of CAYORP010000094.1, from coordinate 158 downwards.
GATAACGCACACCGGTTACATACTTGAATACGTGAAAGCGAAGAAAGGGTGTGCAATGCTTGACGGTTCTATCTGCTGCTACGAAGAACCTGAGAAGATTTTCCGTACCATACAAAGATATGGTTATGAAAGGTGTAAAAACTGCGAGTGCGAGGCGG
>CAYORP010000093.1:0-4455 GCA_964406415.1 uncultured bacterium | reverse complement strand
TGCAGAAATTCACCTATTCTGTTTATCTTCTCTATCGGTAAGAAATAAACCTTTGCTTTCATCTCCCTCCTCTTTAATTTTGACTGCAAGTTGGTATTGCTGAAAGAAACTTCCGGTTACAAAAATCTGCACTGGCTTCGCATAACAAGTGAATATAAAGGTAACGGCTGAAAGATTATTTTACAACAGGCAGTGAACGTTCAGATATTCAACATTAGTTTATGCTAAAAGATTATACTGTGTATATTATTATACCTCATCTTTAAGGAAAAAACAAAAAAATCCTTAATCCGCTTCCCTGATATGGTATAATATACCCAGGATATAGTCGTTTATTACCTATTTATTTGGCATTAAAGGAGAGAGAGAATATGCCAGGATTTTTTCATACGGGTGGACCCCCTACACACCACAGGGGAGAATTCAGGGTTGAAGAAGACGAATACAAAGGAACGAAACTTCCTGTTTTCCGTCTCATTGGATACCTTAAACCCTATAAATGGCAGGCTCTGACAGCCTTTCTGGTTTCACTGCTAATCCTTATCGCCCAGTTAGCCCCACCGAGGATTATAGGACTGATTATAGACCAGATTACTACCCGCAGTCAGATTTATCGGCTGAATCTTATGGTAGGCATTCTTATTGTGACATTCCTATTGGGAGCGATTCTTACGGGTATTAAAACGTTTCTGCTGGGAAAACTGGGACAGAAAATTATCAACGACCTGCGAATGGATACATACAACAGACTTCAGAGACTGACCCTGAGTTATTATGACAACAACCAGACAGGTGCACTTATGAGCCGTGTAACCAATGACGTTAATCAGGTTGAACGGGTGATAGTGGAAGGCACGGATACCTTTATAGTAGCCATCATCACACTGTTCGGTATAATGGTAATTCTTTTTACGATGAATCTTAAACTGGCTCTGGTTGCCAGCATACCAATACCCATACTTTCCGTAATTACCTATATCATTATAAAACGTGCCCACAAAATATACAGACAGGTCAGAAAAGACCTTGGAGATATGAATGCCCTGTTACAGGACAACATTTCAGGGATAAGGGAAATCAAAAGTTTTTCGCAGGAAGAGTATGAAGAAAAACGGTTCGCAGACAAAAGCGGGAACTATCTGCTTTCCAATATAAAAGCCATAAAACTCTGGTCAGGGTTTTTCCCACAGGTAATGTTTTTCAGTTCAATCGGCACTGCACTGGTACTCTGGTACGGAGGCAGACTCAGGACTATCTACGGGACCCCAAGCCCTGGTGAACTTGTCTCATTTCTCTTCTACCTCAATCTTTTTTATATGCCCGTAAGACAATTGAATATGTTTAACCATATGCTTCAGCATGCCAGGGCGGCAAGTGAACGTATCTTTGAAATTATAGATATCGAACCCGAAATTAAAGATGCTAAGGATGCTTTCAAACTGCCAAGACCTGTAAAAGGAACGGTCTCCTTCCACAATGTCTTCTTTTCATACAAAAAAGGTGAGGTGGTATTGAAAAACATCAATTTCACGGCAAACCAGGGAGAAAAGATTGCCCTTGTCGGACATACGGGAGCAGGGAAAAGCACTCTGGCAAGTCTTATTCCGCGCTTTTATGAGCCTGATTCGGGGGTCATAACGATAGACGGTATAGACATCAAAAAGATAAAACTGAAAGACCTTGCAAATAACATAGGTATTGTCGCACAGGAACCTTTTCTGTTTAACGGAACCATATATGAAAACATTGCATACGGGAAAAAAGATGCAACAAAGGAAGAGATAGAATCGTCAGCCAGAGCCGCCAATGCCCATCAGTTCATTATGGCACTGCCAAACAGATATGAAAACGAGGTGGGAGAAAGGGGTATAAGACTTTCGGTCGGAGAGAAACAGCGGATTGCCATTGCAAGGGCATTACTTAAAAATCCCCCTATTCTTATACTTGACGAGGCAACATCTTCGGTTGACGTGCATACTGAATCTTTAATACAGGAAGCGATAGAACGTCTGATATCTTCCCGCACGGCATTTATTATAGCCCACCGGCTTTCCACCATACGGAAGGCTGACAGGATACTTGTAATGGACCATGGTATAATCGCCGAAGAAGGCACTCATGAAACCCTTCTCGCTGAAGGAAAAATCTATCGCAATCTGTACCAGATACAATGGAAATCACAACCTGACATTAGAAAAGAGAATCTAAAAAACTGACTTAATCTCTCCTTTAACAAGAGAGGGGTGCTGGTGCGAAAGAGTTTCACCTTGTTCGCCTCCCCATTTGAGGGGGGAGGCAGGCACTCTGTTTCTACGTAGAGTGCGGTGGGGGTGAGATATACCCCCCACTTGTTTCCTCCCCCGCAAGGGGGGAGGATAGATGGCTAAGAGTGAGCCCGTTGCCCGAAGCACGAAGTGCAAGAAAGGGAGGCTTTATAGGGATAAGGAGGACTTATGGAACTGAAAAACAGGACGGCCATAGTTACAGGCTCAGGTACAGGGATAGGCAGGGCAATCGCAGTTGAATTTGCAAAAAACAATGCACGGGTTGTATGTTGTGCAAGGCGCATTGAAAAGATACAGGAGACGGTAGATATTATTAAAAAACAGGGAGGTAGTGCACTGGCTGTAAAAACAGATGTGACAAATCCTTCTGAGGTTAAGAATCTTGTATCTGAAACCATTAAAAGATTTGGAGGTATAGATGTACTGTTTAACAATGCTGGAAGTTTCCGCACTATAGGTGGATTGTGGGAGGTTGACACTGAACAATGGTGGGAAGATGTCAAGGTGAACCTGCGTGGTGTTATGTTATGCTCTCATACTGTTCTTCCCTATATGATGAAAAAAGACTCGGGGATAATAATTAATATGAACGGCGGCGGTGCTACTACATATCTTACCGGAGGCTCGGCATACGCCTCTTCAAAAGCCGCTGTCATGCGTCTAACAGAAAATCTGGCAAAAGAATTAGAACATGAAAAGTCAAATGTCCTCGTTTTCGGGATGGGCCCAGGACTTGTAAGAACAGAGATGACGGAATTACAGGCCAAGACCGAACAGGGACAGAAATGGATACCTTCCACATTGGAGTCTTTCAAAAAGGGGAAAACAAGAAATCCTGAGGACTGTGCAAAAACAACTGTTGAACTCATAAGGAATGCCTGCCCGGAACTGAACGGAAGGAATTTCAGCACAGGACAGAACTTTTCAGATATTATGAAGCGTTTACCTGAAATAAAGAAAAACGACCTGTACGTGATGCGCTTCAAGTTCTGAAATATGCGCTTGGTGAGATTTGAACTCACAACCTCTGGCTCCGGAGGCCAACGCTCTGTCCAGTTGAGCTACAAGCGCAGGGAGATTAACAAAAGATTGACAACGCTAAGAATGTGAAGTCATTCTGTTGATATTAAGGTCATTAATATTAAAAATTGATAGAAGTGGGATGTTTTTCTCGGCAAGCGATTCCTCAGCACCTTCAAGACGGTCAACAACAGCAACAACCTTTTTAACGACCGCTCCGGACTCCTCTGCTGCCCTTATCGCTTTAAGGGTAGAACCCCCTGTGGTAATAACATCCTCAACTACAACCACCGACCATCCTTTTTGAAGATGCCCCTCTACCAGTTTCCCCATACCGTGTTCTTTCTGGGCAGACCTTACTATAAACGCCTTAACCGGACGGTTCTCCAGATAACTTAACAAGGATACCGCTGATACTATGGGGTCGGCACCGATTGTCATACCTCCTATGGCATCTATCTTTTCTTCCCCGAGCATGGACAGAATAATTTTCCCCGTCAGGTAAATACCTTCAGGGTCGCAGGTTATCAGTTTACCGTCAATGTAGTGGTTACTCATCTTACCCGAAGACAGCCTTCTATTTCCAAGAAATAATGCTTTCTCTTTTATCAATTCAAGGAGTCGGGACTTCATATCTTTCAGGTTATTCTCTACTCTATTCATAATACGTCTCCACAGGTTATGCAAATACAACAACTGTTCTCATGCAAAAAACCACAATGACAAAAACAACTGCTAATTCCTCCAGGGGATGAATTATTTCTGTTCTTTGCCCTCAGTCAGTTCTTTTATCCTGTCTTCCAGTTCTTTTATCTTAAGCGTAAGTTTCTCCCTGTCACCCCTTCGCCGGAGAGCAGACATCCTTATCCCTATACCAACACAGATAAGGGTTACAACAATCCCTATGGGATTTACAAGGTTATTACTTATTACAAAATCTGTACCAAAAAGCAGAAACAGCCCCATTAAAAGTATTATGCATACCCATATCAACATTGTGCACCTCCTTGTATTAAAGTACGCCTGGCCCGATTCGAACGGGCAACCCTCTGCTTAGAAGGCAGATGCTCTATCCTTTGAGCTACAGGCGCCTAAAAATCTGAATATATTTTAACTTTCACAATAACAGAAGTCAAGGTAAACTCTTTGG
>CAYORP010000092.1:0-2891 GCA_964406415.1 uncultured bacterium | reverse complement strand
TTCCCCCCTTCTTTCCCCCCCCATGGGGGGGGGAGGATTAAGGGGGGGGTGTTAGTCTCAGGGTGAGGGGAACTTAAAACGCATTTCTCAACGCCCCCGGTGACAGCAGTATTATTGATATATCCAGCCAGATGCTCCAGTTTTCAATATAATAAAGGTCATACTGGAACCGCTCTTCAGGTTCAATATGCCCTCCCCTCAAACCATGAACCTGTGCCCATCCCGTAAGCCCCGGTTTTACCCTCAGTCTGAACCTGAAATAATCGTGTTCAAAGAAAAATCGGTCTTTTATGGATATCGGCCTTGGTCCCACCAGCGACATATCTCCGCTCATAATGTTGAAAATCTGCGGCAGTTCATCCAGGTTGTATCTCCTTAAAAACCTTCCGGTTTTCGTAAGTCGCTTGTCATCAGGACTGGTAAAGGGATAATACTGTGTGAATGGAAACCTCATAGTCCTGAACTTGAATATCTTGAATACCTTTCCATTATACCCTATTCTTGCCTGTTTGAAGAAGACTGGACCTCGTGAATCTACAATAATTACAATGCAAAATATCGGCAGCAGTATGCAGAATAGAAGGAAAACCAGACCGCCTATGATAATATCCGAGAACTTCTTAAGTATCCAGCCGGGGAATTTTTCAACAAGTATTTTGCCCGAAACCATAAACGGCAGGCCGTCAATGTCGTCAATCTCGCCTGAATGAAGGAACTGATATACCCCGGGTATAAGATAAAGTTGCATCTTCTTTTCATTTACAAACCTTACCAGTTTAAGATTCTCCTCGTAATTTTTCATACTACCTACTATCAACGGAGGATTTTTCTGTCTCAGTTTTTCATTAAGGACATCCTCATCAAATTCCTTCAGGACGTATGGGTGCATCTTATCTGTGGAATGTATCTTCAGACGTTTCAGCAGGGAATCAACCTGCTTGCCGGAGCCTATCACAAGGATGTTTTTCCTGTCAGCCCGGGCGGTTTTTATTAATGTATAATGTAGCAGCCACAACAGCACAAACGAAAAAATGATTGCAAAACCCACTGCCAGTCTTGAGTAGAGAAATCCCCTGTAAAAGAATGTCCCTGCCGTGAGGGCAACGGTTGTCCAGAAGGTAGCCTGTATTATGACCGAGAGTTCCCTGACAAGGTTGGGAAAAAGTCTTTTTTTGTACATCCCCAGTGAGGTAAGTATAATAAGATATGCACTGACAGCAAAGAGGGTGAAATTAAGGTAAAAACTGATTGACGGGATGCCTTTATCAGGAAATAGACCCGTGTAAAATCTGAAGTAGTATCCGAGTAAAAACCCTACATAGATGGTAACTCCGTCAAAAATGATTAATAATCTTCTGCTATTCATTTTTCTCCATTTCTTCCCTTGTCATTGCGAGGTCTCCCCCTTTTGTCATTGCGAGGAGTGAAACGACGAAGCAATCTCTCTTTCTTTCTCTCCTCGCCCCTCTTCCCCTTTGTCATTGCGAGGAGTGAAACAACGAAGCAATCTCTCTTTGTCTCCTCGTTCCCCTGGGGGAGAGGGTCAGGGTGAGGGGTAATTACGTGCCCTTTTCAACTTCCAGAACACCTCCTCATAATCCTCAACGACCTTTTCCCACCTGTACAGTTTTTTAACCCTTGTCCTTGCCCTGTCCCTGAATTCAGTCACATAATGAGGATTTTTCAGCAAAAGTTCTATATGCTCCCTTAATTCAAGAGAATCTTTAAAATATAGACCTGCATCTCCCAGCACCTCTCTGTTAAAAGAAACATCCAGAGCAATAACACAATTTCCGCACCCCATTGCTTTCAACAACGCAGGATTGGTTCCCCCGACCTCGTTGCCATGTATGTATGCGTAGCATCCGCAGTGCATCTCTTCAATGTGTCCGGGTTTGTATACCGGGCCGAGGAATCTAACACGCTCATCAAACGTCTGCCTAATTCTACGCACATACGGACTGTTCCAGTTTGCTCCTCCGGCTATTACGAGAAGTTTGTCCGTTTGTACACTCCTGAACGCTTCTACCGCCAAGTCCTGGTGGTTTTCAGGTTCAAGACGACTGCCAATGAAAAAATATCCGTCCGGTTTCAGTCCATATCTGTTAAGTATATCAGGATTTCTACTGTTAATGATATATGCGCCATAAGGTATGAAGACACTGTCACTTTTGTATTTCCTGAGATAATAGTCTTTGATTGTTATGGCATCCGAAACAATTATGTTAGCGGCAACAGTGGAAAAAAACTCTGCAAATTTGTAATATAACCTGGCCACCCTGCCCCACTTTGCCCTTTTCCACTCCAGACCATCAACGTTTATAACCACTCTCTTACCAAACAGCCTCGGCAGTAGTGCAAGTGGACTGTTGGCTGAATTAAAAATGAGAATTACATCAGGAGCCCATACAAGTACTCTTAAAATACTGAAAAAGGTATGTGAGAAGGTATCGGTTACCTTACCCGGTATGCTCGGTGGGTAACATAATTCAACACCCCTGTAATGGGACGGCGTTTCTTTGTAGAGGTATCTTCTGCAACTGACAAGAACCCTGTGCCCCCTTTTCACCAGTCCGGTGCTTAGTTCCTCAGCGCAGGTCTCAAATCCTCCATATTTTGCAGGTATACCCCTTGTCCCCACTATCGCTATCTTCACTTTTTTATTATATCACTGGCACAATTTACCTCCAAACATCTCTAATTTTGACAACCTTAGATTCTTCTTACATCGGGAGGGGACTATTCAATCTCGGAGGATGGTTTGTTTTGCAGGGACTTACTCAGGAATTTAACTGTTTCTTTTCCGAAAGGACCTCTTCATATACCTGGAGGGTTTTCTCGGCAGTCTTTTTCCATGAAAATTTATTAGATTGCTCTAATCCCGCTTCTCT
>CAYORP010000091.1:0-3390 GCA_964406415.1 uncultured bacterium | reverse complement strand
GCACGGCTTCTTGCTTTAAGAACCTCTTTTCTGGTTCAAGAAGGAAAAAATAATTTGGCATGCAAGTCCTTTCTGCTCAGCTTCTCCATAGAGAAATCTTTGGAAAATGAACCGTTTGTTATTTCACAACTTGTGCGCTTTGCTCTTGATAACATAGCGATGGAGACCTTCCAGAAAATCCTTTTTGAAAGCGCTGAAAGTATTTCAGTTGAACAGTACCAGGACTTAATTCATGCCACAGATAATAAAAAAAAGACATTGGTTGACGCATGGGGAAAAGACATATCGCTTGGCGGAGGATATGTATACGGAGATATTTTTCAAGGCCGTTACAGAAAACGAGAAAATTTTATTCCTTTTGTGTGGGATGTAGTAGGAGGAACCGTTCCAAAAATATTCTGGCGGGTCTATCCCTGCCACTTTCTAAGCCCATTGTTTAAGAGAGACGCTGCCCTTTACCTTGACTGCTATACGAGAGCGCGGGAACTTTTTGCATATCCTATGTATCAGGTAGCAGCCAAACTGAACAAGTTGGATGAAGAACTAAATAATCAACGGAATTATCCCGTGGCAAACTTTTCAAGGGGGCAAACCGGGGATATATTCTACAGAACGCACCATATCCAGTCAGAATATGTTGCCCGTCTTCAAGGATTGAAAATTTTCTGTGCGCTCCAAATACGCAAAGAACACAGCAGGCAATTTCCTGAACAACTTGAACAGTTAGTTCCTGATATCCTGTCCGAACTGCCCCTTGACCCGTTCACCGGTAACAACTATATATACAAGCGGAAAGGCGGCGGTTTCATCGTTTACAGCACAGGACCGAACCAGATAGATGACGGTGGTATTAAAGACCTCCGGGCAGGGAAAGACGATATAGCATGGCCCTACAAAAAATGAAAAAGCCTTGGAAACTCTGGCCAACAATAGGATTAACGTTGCTTGTCATACTCCTTATTGTTGCAGTCCAAACAATAGTAAGCATTGTCTTTCTCTATCTTGATGGGAAAACCCGTAGTTTCAGAATTTATAATCAATGCTTATACCACTGCCTATTACATACCCCTGTTTTTGCTGGCAGTGGTTGTAGCCGCCCCTTTGAGCGAAGAGTTCCTTTTCAGAGGTTTTCTATTTAAGGGCATTGAACGTTCAAGGATTGGCGGGGTCGGAACCATTCTCATTTCCTCTCTCGGGTGGTCTGCTTTGCACATACAATATGACTTGTATGAAATGGGAACCGTCCTTGCCTTGGGATTATTTCTGGGTCTGACACGCCTTAAAAGCAATTCTATTTATCTTCCCGTCGTATTACATTCTATTTGGAGTCTAATCGCAATGGTCCAAACTACCTTCTTCCTGAAGCAGGGCTAACTCCAACTGACGTATCTCGGTTTATCTCCTTGACTTTTTAAAATCTATCGCATATAATCTAATACAATCTCATATAGTTAGAGAATAGGATTATTTACCATGAAAAACACACTTGAGAAAAGGATTCAGAATGTACCGTCGGCTGTCTGGTCAAAGATAGCACAGATAGACGAACTGAAAGGACAGTGGTTTGCCGGCGCAAGATTAAGCCCTCAATTGCTGGGACGCCTCAAAAGGTCTGTTTTGATTACGTCCACCGGCGCTTCCACACGTATAGAAGGGGCGAAACTTTCTGATGAAGACATAGAAAAACTGATGAGAGGCATCTCCATACAGAGATTCTCCGACAGGGACCAACAGGAAGTTAAAGGATACTATGAATTACTGCAGAACGTCTTTGATTCCTGGAAAACATTAAAATTCTCCGAAAGCACGATAAAACACTTTCACAAAGAGATGCTGAAGTACGTTGAAAAAGACATCCGCCACCGCGGAGAATACAAAAAACAGGAAAACAAGGTGCAGATGATAGATGAAGCCGGCAAATCCATCGGCGTTCTTTTTGACACCACTCCCGCCTATCTTACTCCCAAAGAAATGCTTGAACTGATTGAATGGACGCAGGATGCTCTCAAAAACAAAAACCATCACCCTCTCCCTGTTATTGCCAACTTTCTTGTAGAATTCCTGCAAATTCACCCTTTTCAGGACGGGAACGGCCGTCTCTCCAGGATTCTGACAAATCTACTATGCTTACAGGCAGGATACCTGTATATGCCCTATGTCTCTCACGAGAAACTGATTGAAGACAATAAACCGGACTATTACATGGCATTGAGGAAGAGTCAGAAGACTTTCAAGACTGGTAAAGAAGACCTTATTCCCTGGTTGGATTTCTTCCTTACCGTATTTCTTAAACAGTCAAAAATGGCAGTTGATTTATTGTCCAAGGAAGACATTGAGAAAATACTCTCCCAGAAACAGATTGCCGTCTGGCAGTATCTTCACCAGGTTAAAGAAGCAACCGCCGGGGAAATAGCGGAACAAACCGGAGTAGCCAGGCCGACAGTTAATCAATCCCTTGACAAGTTTCTTCGGCTGCAGAGAATTGAACGCCTCGGTCTCGGCCGCAGCACCAGATACAGGAAACTATGAAGAAAAATCATACAGATAACCAGAACCGGCTACAATCTCCGCCATTATCATTCCGCCTGAAAAATTGCAATATCTTCCCCTTGAGGTTATAATAAAACGCTTACACAACGGAGGGGTCGCATAGACTGGTCTAGTGCGGCGGATTGCCAATTCTGGATATAAAATGAGAAATTTAAAAGAAATACAAAAAACCATCTTGGAACATAAGAAAGAGTTGAAAAACAAGTATAGAGTAAAAGAACTCGGTATATTTGGCTCTTTCGCCAGGGGAGAACAGGGCAAGAAAAGCGATGTGGATGTGCTTGTTGAATTTAACGGGAGACCCGATATTTTCCTGTTAATTGATTTGGAAGATTACCTTAAGAACCTTATAGGCACAAAGGTTGACCTGGTTAGAAAAGGTAGTATAAGAGAAGAATTGAAAGAGAGAATTGAAAAAGAGGTAATGTATATATGAACCGTGACTATTCTCTTTTTGTTAAGGACATCCTCAAGGCTATTGAAAATATTGAGGAATTCACAAAAGATATAACTTTTGAAGAATTCCGCAGAAATGAAAAGACAAAAAGCGCTGTTGTATGGCAGATACAGATAATAGGTGAAGCCACAAAAAATCTTCCCGCAGCAATACGGAACAGACATAAAGAGGTGCCTTGGAAATATATGGCAAGAATTCGCGACAAAATCGCTCATTTTTACTTCGGGATAGATTATGAAATTGTATGGGATGTTATTAAGAAAAACCTCCCTGAAATCAAGCCTTTTATTGAAACTCTACTGTCAGACATAGGGACAAATAACGACTGACAGACACAACGGAGGGGTCGCATAGCTGGCCTAGTGCGGCGGATTGCTAATCCG
>CAYORP010000090.1:0-16066 GCA_964406415.1 uncultured bacterium | reverse complement strand
ATACCTTCAAATTCCTGGTCAGCCTTAACTAACCTTTACATCTTCGGTGGAGGCGGCGGGTACTGCCCCCGCGTCCTCGCTCCGCTCTTCAGGAGGGGGTGTTTCCCCCTTCCTGATATAGTTCTCCCCCCGATACAGATACCCGAGGGAAAATCCTTTTCCCTCTTACCTTTTGTTGGACGCGGTTTATACCTTCAAATTCCTGGTCAGCCTTAACTAACCTTTACATCTTCGGTGGAGGCGGCGGGTACTGCCCCCGCGTCCAGAAAGGGTGTTGATAATGTATCTACCTGTGTAGTCCAGAGATTGTTCTTAAGAGAGGTTACCCCTCTGAACCGGGTATACTCTCCGCAGTCTTTTTGTTACTTCCCACGCAGGTAAAAGACAAACCTGCGAGGAAAGCCCCTCTTAGCGACCCATTCCACAAAGGTGAGGGGACCCTTTTATGGGTGGGTGACTGCATTATTTATGCAGCCAGTGCGTTTGCCGTATTGGCAGTTGTCTTTTTGTCAGTTTTTTAAAGAGTTCCCGACAAAACTCTACAGGCAACTTTATCCTCACGTCCTCCCTGTCGAAGCCTATTTCGCCCCCTTTAGTCTGCACATATTAGGATACCTTAAAATAGGACATTTTGTCAACTCCGTTTGAGTTTTCTTTCAATATCCAGTTTCAGGTCTCTTTCTTTTATCTTCTGCCGCTTGTCGTACATTTTTTTACCCTTTGCAAGGGCAATTTCAACCTTTATTATCCCTCTTTTATTAAGATACACCGCAAGAGGTACCAGTGTCAGCCCTTTTTCCTCAACATTCCTGACAAGTTTCTTTATCTCCCTTTTGTTCAGGAGAAGTTTCTTCTTTCGCATCGGTGGGGGCTTTTCAAGTGCAGCAGGATACGGGGCAACATAAAAATTATACAGAAACACTTCCGAATTTTCTATCCGGGCAAATGACTCTTTTATACTGCCCCTTCCTTCTCTAAGAGATTTCACCTCAGGCCCCTGCAGTGCAATTCCAGCCTCAGTTTTTTCTATTATCTCATAGTTGAAATATGCTTTCTTATTTTCTATTCTCATATTAACTTTGAGGATTTCACGTTTATAATTCCCTATATATACAGGATGTTACAATTGACTGGAGATTTACGGATATGTTATAGTTTTAACAATTCTTTGTCAATTGAAGAGGCGATAAAATCCCCCTTATTCCCCCTTTTTCAAAGGGGGAGGAGATAAAAGAAGTTCCCCGATTCAAGGGGAAAATATTCTATCCATCCTTTGCTAAAGGATGCTCAGGGAAGATTTTGGAAGGAGAAAAAATGTCTACTTTAAGGGTGAGATTTTTAGGAGCAGCAAAAAATGTTACGGGGTCTAAATTTCTTTTAGACATTGCGGACAAACGTATCCTGATAGACTGCGGGATTTATCAGGAAAGGGAGATGAAAAACCGTAACTGGGAAAGACTCCCTGTTGAACCTGAGTCCATTGATGCAATACTGTTAACGCATGCTCATCTTGACCACTGCGGATACCTGCCCAGAATTGTGAAAGACGGATTCAATGGAACCATATTCTGTACGGAACCAACCGCAGAAATTGTCAGGATAACACTGCTTGATTCAGGGAAAATACAGGAAGAAGATGCCGAGAAAAAGAGAGCAAGACACGAGAGAGAAGGTAAAAAAGGGCCATTTCCTGTTGAACCATTGTACACGGTTCAGGATGCTGAAAAGGTTTTCCCTCTGCTAAAAACCTACCCATATAAATCTGACTTTGAGGTAGCCAACGGAATTACCGCTTCTTTTCATGATGCCGGTCATATACTCGGTTCTGCCATGATTGAACTCAAGGTACTTACTAACGGAGGGGTATCAAAAAAAATAATATTTTCCGGCGACATTGGCAGGTGGAACAAACCAATATTATGCAACCCTACCATATTTGAAGAAGGCGACGTTGTATTTATTGAATCTACATACGGGGACAGAACGCATGAAAATGAAAACGAAGCAGGTAACAAACTGGCAGAAGTAATAAACTACACGGAACAGGCAGGAGGTAATATAGTCATTCCATCGTTTGCGATAGAAAGAACCCAGGAAATACTGTTTTTTCTCAGTAAATTCCTGAAAGAGAATGTTATCCCGCATATCCTTGTATTTATAGACAGTCCTATGGCTATAAACGTAACGGAGGTATTTAAAAAATATCAAAGTTATTTTGATGAAAACACCCGTTCTATGATAAAAAGTGGACACTCCCCTTTTGACTTTCCACTTTTAAAGTTTACACGCACCACGGATGAATCCAAAAGTATCAACCACATAAAGGGCTCCGCAATTATAATAGCAGGTTCCGGGATGTGCACGGGCGGTAGAATAAAACATCACCTTATAAAAAACATCACAAGACCGGAATCGTCCATTACCTTCATAGGATATCAGGCAAAAGGAACACTGGGAAGGTATATACTCGGAAAACCTGAAACAGTAAGGATACTCGGACAGTATTATCCGGTAAAATCACGGATTGAAAACATAAACGGGTTCTCAGGGCATGCTGACAAAAACGATTTACTCAGATGGATTAGGGGATTTAAAAAACCCCCACGGAAGATATTTGTGATACATGGTGAAGAAGAGGCTGCCAATGAATTTGCAGGGTCTTTAAGAGAAACTGTGAAAAGTGAGATTATTATCCCCGATTATCTCTCTGAATTCCCTCTGTAAAAACAGGCATTGTGAAAAACATCAGAAAATTATTTTGAATATAGTCTTGGCAATAAGCGCAACTGCTATGGATACCATTCCGATAAGCCCCATTCCACAGGAATATCCAGCAAGAATTATGGGGGTATATTTTTTCCAGTTAGGGCCCACCTTTTTAGCAAAATAGAACCTGCCGAGAAGTGCTCCGACAAACATAGGTAATGCCATATGAGGCAAGATGTGAATCCCTCCTACTATACCATAAAATAGTGTTATCGGTGCCTTAAAAAATAAAAGTAGAAAATATAAAACCAGGCCTATAAGAGACGAGTTGAATATATACTTGAATTTTATGGCCTCTATCATCCAGTTTGAACCTTCTTCTACTGTGCTTGTTACCCATAAGGACTGGAACATTGCACTCATAGGCCACATCTTCTGTACAAAAGGATAAGAGGAGGAAGGTATGGGTGACATTCTCCAGATTATTGACCAGAAGAGAAAACTGCAAAAGAGCATAACGACAAGCGATACTGATTCTGCCTTATACCAAGAGGTGAATTTTGTTCTTGTAAGTTCCAGTTGTTTGAAACTCTGAGCCAAGCTCCCGTGATTAAAATACGGTACCGGAGCAAACCATATGTCAACCCCTTTATATCCGCTTAATATAAAGGTCCCTTCTCTCAACATAGGGAAAGAAACTCCTCCTGCTGCCCCTGTTATCCCGAACATTCTCGCAGAAGTATAGGTCAGAAAAGGAGTGAGTATAAACCCGAAAAAGATGAAAAGATACACAGGAAATGCAGGCACCAGAATCTTACAAATTATTGTGTAAATGAGGGTGGAAAGAAACCATAACCCGAAAGCCAGAGGCAGGGGATAATCACCTCTTCCCTTTGGAAGTGGTCTTTCCACTCTTTTTGTTTTCCCCTTTCTTACATAAGACATTACCGTGCGCACAATACCTATGAGTCCAACCACTATCCCCCCTGCAATAATCGGGTTTATCCAGAAATCAAGGTGGGTTGCGACATTAGCAGGTATTGCCGTCATCCCGGGCTGCCAGTTTTTTATAAGCCCGGCATTGTAAAGTATCGGGTTACCTACAACCTTGGTCAGGACAGAACCTATAAAAGAACCCGTGACCACCCAGAAAGGGAGGACAAAACCTGTAAAGAAAACACCTAATTCTGTCATAAAACCAAGTAAGGCAGATGGAAAAAGCGTACCCATCTGGGCAGTAAAATCTACCCATGGTATGGGAAGTAACTGAAGAGGTTTTGTCATAAGAAGCCCTGTTACTGTGGGAATTACAACGTAAAATGAACCAAATATAACACCTATCATCGCCGCTATACTGAAGATTCTCCATCTCCATGTTTCTTTTTCTCCGCTCACCTCTGCCAGAGCCGTTGCCCCCTCTGCCGCTACAGGTGCCATGGGAAAGGAAAGTTTTTCCTTATCGCTGGTTATCCTGAAGATGGCATATCCGAGGGTAAAACTGTTTATCCGGAAAAGAACATTATGCACTATAAGAAGCAGTATGGGAATCGCCCATCCCCTGTGTAAAAAAGTCCTTTTTATAATTGCGTCGGAACCCGCAGGCGGAATAGCCCACGAAGGAATCTTACCGGGCAGGTCAAAGGCCTTCGCATAAGGCGATTGTATAAGATATTGTTTCCATATGAGGTCGCTGAATGCCCCTCCCTGCAGTGTTAGCGACGCTGCACCAAGAACAAGTCCTGCGCTCATTAAAGAGGCTGCCATTATATAAATAATATATATCTCTTGCCTCTTAAGTTGTACAAACGACCTTTTGGCTATCTCTACAAGAAGTATTACTGTTACCCACTGTGCTGCCCCGGCAATACCCCCACCTGTAATAAGACCAAGATATATGGACCCCGGGAGCATAATAAACCCTATAAAAAAAGCGGCAATCAATGCCTTTATGTTGAAGCCTTCTTTAAACTCTTCGGATATCTCCGGTTCAAATTGAGATTCTTTATCAACTATTTCTTCGGTCATTTTTTACCTTTCCTTTTGTAACAGTATTAAGAAATATTTAAAGCCTTTTTACCCTGTTTCTCGTAGTCCTTTTTAACCTCTCCACTGACTGTTCTCCAGATAAGGAATTGTTTCCTTATGCCGTCAAGGAACCTTCTGTTAAGCCGTTTCCAGTCTGTTGATTCTCCACTTGTCCTCTTCATAAGAAGTTCAATGGTGTAGAACTCGTATTGACCGAGTGGTTCCATAACCACCCTGAGGTTCTGGCTCACTCCAAGATCAAAAGGTGCCAGCCATACAGTTGTATCTATTATATACTTATTTTTTCCGGAAGGCAGGCTCTGATAACTGAGCGTAGCTCCGCCTGTATAAAAATTCCCGAGAGAAACATCCTGATAAGAGTTATAATATTCTGTCAAAAAGGTCACGAGTCCCAGAACCTCATATTCACTTACCGTAAAAGGAAATTCAAATTCCCAGTTATCCCCTTTCGGCTCAGGTAACACCCATTTCCTCGTTACGTCAGGAACGGACATCTGTGCAGCCTTTCTGGCAGGATAAAGGGTGGACAGCATTACTGTGATGAATATAATGATGGTGGCAAAAACAGCTGAAAGAGAGGAATAATTCAGTATCAACCCTTTGAGAGTACCGGTTGCCATAAGAATCTTGGCAACCACCTGTCCCAGAAGATACCCTGCAACTGCACCCATAACTGCATATACAAGGGATTCAGCGAGGAAGAGGGACGAAATGTGAACGGGAGCCAGACCCACAGCACTGTATGTACCAATCTCCCTTATTCTTTCATAAACTGAACCAAGCATCGTATTCAGAACTATCAGGGATGCTATAAGAATCGGTATTATCAGGTTACTGATACCTGCAAAAGAAGTCAGTCCCATACTGCTGTAGATAAAAGTTTTATTTTCCACCCCCGCAAATATAATAACAGCAAGTTTGGAAATAAAATCTTCAACGAGAGACTGCGCCTCAACATTATTATCAAACCTCACGGAGATTGAATGCAACGTTCCTCTCATATTCATCAGTGTTTTGAAAGGAAGTATCACAATATTATCGGCTTCTGTATGGACAAAAGATTCCATCCTTATCTGGGAGGTAAAAACCTGTGCTGTCTTTTCCATCTTCATCTTTGCGACTTCCCGCTCGGGCATAACAGAAAAATCAACAGGGGTAATTTTTTCATCATCAAGGTCTTTTATTTCGTTGACCTTTTTTTCATCAAAAAAACCTTTTAACAACACCTTTTTCCCATATATGGAAAGTTGTACATTCCCAACATCTTCAGCCGTAAGATTTAACTCCTTAGCCACCTTGATTGGAACCAGAACAGAATTTTCAGAATCATCCTCAAACCATTCTCCTGCTTTAATTGTCTCCTTAACAGGAGTAATCTCGTTTGTAGATAACCCGAGCAGCCCCGAGGCAAGAAAAGTTTTGTTATTATACCTTATCTCAACCGCGGTTCTGTTACCAAGCACGTCAAGAATGAACCATGAACGGGGAGCGATAACTCCCTTACCGTAAAATTCGTTTTCAGTGTAGTCAAGCGCTATGTTCATCAACGGAGACCATGAACGGTCGCGATAAAGGATACCCTGATACACTGGTTCATAAGGCCTTATCACCTGATTGTATTTCATATAAGACTTTATGGATGTGAAAGAAAGTACTGTAAAGGTGAGAAGAATCAAGGTTACTGCTGTCAAAACGGTTCTCGTGGGTCTTCTTTTCATATTTGCCACCCCCAGAGAAAAAGCGGTGGCAGTTGCGGTTATCCGGCCCACATCAGTTTCATAAACCTTGGAAGTCTCCATTTTCATCTGCTGCATCTGCTCCTCAAATTTGGAGGCGACTATTGATAAAACCACCATTGATAACGCCAGAACTATAAAGGAAAGAAGTATTATTTCTGGTGCTTCAGTCAACCTGAAAGCAGGATGGACCCACCTCATAACCCAGTAAATCAGAAGGAATATACCAAAGATACCGGCTATACGTTTTTCCAGTTTTGGAAAACTGAACAACAGCCTTTCACCAAAATAGGCAAAAGGGAGCAGCAGCATAAAATAAAAAATGATACCCTGAACAACATCATTCGCAGTATTCTTAACATCAGGATAAGCCCTTGATTCAATAGATTGTGCCTGCCTTGAATATTTCAGAAAATCATAAGGTCTCTTATCCTCTTTCGCCTTTGTAGCCTTCTCTAATAAATTAACAGACTCTTTCTGCAGTTCCGCAAGACGCTCATTCCTTATGCCGTATTGCTCAAAGTTCCTTCTTCTGAAGGTATCCAGAATTATCATATCCCGTGCACCCTGATAAGGAGTATCATATATTGCCGAGAGTTTACTGATATCAAACCCTGTACCTTCTGCGCTTTCTTTAGGATTTTCAGGGTCTTCTTTTGCATTCAAAAGAAGCAGCCTTTTGCCCAGAGGACCTGCCTGCCCGAGCAGTTTTATCCTTATTTGAGGTTTAACAAATACACATCCTACAGGTTCTGAATAAGACGTCCAATAGAAAGGAATAAAACCAGGATATTGCAGATAATATCCATATTCACTGGGGGTACTATTTGCCATGTCAAGTATTTCCACCTTATCAAGTTGCACAAGATATTGAGGGTCTATAAGCCCAAAAAGCGAAATGGCTTTTGCATTAAAAAGAACCATCATCCAGTCTTTATCCTTATAATCAATTTTGACAGTTACCGGATACTGTTCAGCCCCACTAACCCCTAAGTCCGGTGCCATAATAATTTCACCGGTTTCAATATCTGTATAAAAAGCCGCCAGATTTATAGTATTACCCATCCTTAGCCGTGAAAAACTTACATTACCGTCTGCATCAGTTATTCCTATAAAAGTATTCCTGACTCCGGTAGCAGTTTTATGCAAACCGCTATTAACTATCCTCGGTATCACGAGGGCCCCGGAAGTGGGGTCACTCGGGACAAAACTTGTTCTCGGGTCAAAGGTAACAACCCTTGTATTGAGCGTTGCCATCGTATCCTTAATGTCCATTTCAACATCGGGGAACATCTCAACATCATTAATAGCAACGGCTAAAAGTTCCTTTAAAAAACGGGACTGTCTTATTACATTGTTTATGTTAAGGTCTTCGTAAGTATCCGCAGGGGTATCTACCTTCCATCTCCCGTCGTTTACGGTAACGAAAGAAATTGCAGGATTACCCGAGGCAATAACGTATTCTCCGTCAGTTCTTATCTTTTCCGGTAAAAAGGTATCCCATATAAGGCCTCTCTCAGGACTGATACCGTTTACCAGAGCAGTACTCTGGTTGTAGCCCGATTTTTTACTTACATTCTCGGAATATGACATGAATTTTCTGCCAAAAGGAGCAAAAACTCTCTGATGATAAAATTCAGACGAGTTATGCCATATACCCATGCTGTCAGAACCGTCAGAAAGATTAAGGCCTATTAAAAGTTTAGAATTAATTATTTCTTCTTCAGGTATTCTGCTTCTGAAAAGCGGGTCTTTTCTTAAATGCTTTTGAATAAAAACATCCATGCCCTTCATTCCCTGATAGTAAGAAGAACAGGCAAGAAATAAAATTGTCCTTTTGGGAGGATGTGTTTTGAAATAGTCAAGGATATCAAGAAGAGTGGAAATTCCTACTGCAGAAGACGCACCGCTGGCAACCGAAGGAACAACGCTTATACTGTCGTAAAAACTTTCTATTATTATTATATCTTCCTTCAATTCTTTATCTCTGCCTTCAAGATAGCCAAAAACATTGTAGTCCTGTATCTTATTCCATTCCATCCTCGCAGATAGAGTAACAGATGCTTCCCTCTTTGCCAACTCCGTAATCTCTTCGCTATTTTCGTGTGCATAAAACCTCGGTACGTCAATGGGAATGTCAACCCACTTTTGATTTGCCTGAATACGGGTAACATCACCATAATCGGTAAATATAAATGCTTTTGCCCCCAGCATTGCAAGGGTCAGCCATTCTGTCCCGGAGTCAAAATCAAGGACAATAATATTATCTTTGACGTTTTTTCCGTCAAAATTTTTAAGGTCCCCACTACCTCCATATATAAGTTTCCCTTCTATACCTCCCGGTGGCGTTGTGGATGTTCTTATAAGATTCGGCCATAAACAGTGAATCTTTATCTCCCGTCCTTGCAAACTCAGAAACGCATATTTTTCAACGGGAACAACTATTTCAAATTCTTCCTTTGTGACTTTCTTGAGTCCTGACTGCCTGAATTTTTGCTCTATAAAGGAGGTTGCCTGCCTGTGTCCTTCTGTACCGGGGAGTCTTGAAGAAAAGGAGGAAAAAAACCTCAGGTAATTATCAAGAGATGAAGGATATGAAGAAGATGGGAATATGAAGGACAAAAATAAAAAGGATAGAAAAACAGACTTCTTAATCATTTGTTAACCCCCTCAATTTTTGCCACGCTTTCTTTGAGCCAGGATTGATATTCACCTCGTTAATAAACTCTTTTCGGGCAGATGCTGCATCTCCCTGTTTTTCGTAAATCAGACCCTTTAAAAAATGGGCATTTGGATAATATTCATTTATCTCAAGTACCCTGTCTAAACTATGCATGGCATTCACAAAATCCTGCTTATTAAAACTTATAAGTGCATTATTGAAAATAAGATTAACACTATTAGGGAAATAAGTCAAACCTTCTGCCGTCCATTTTTCTGCTTTAGAAAAATCATTCTTAATTATCTGTACCGTAACTATTTTTTCGTACAAGACTGTGGTTTTCTTACACTGCAAAGCTTTTTCCCACATCTCTATTGCATTATCAATGTCTCCAGCCGCAAAGTATTCATCACCTCTTTTTGATTTTTCCTCTACTTCTGGAAGGGAAGATTTGATGGAACATCCTGTATTGATAAGAATTATTATGGCTATCAAAGCAACTGTTTTATAACTTTTCATTATGAATATGGCTAATTCTCATTCATTCTGCGAAGTCTTCTTATAGATATCCAGACCAAAAGACACAGAGATATTATCATCAGGAATCTGCTGATATAATTTTCTCTATGGATAATTGTAGGCCATAAAGTAAAGATAGAAAGTATAATTATTACATCTTCCCAAAAAGGCGTTTTTTTTCTCACTCCCTTCCCCCATACCCCTATCAAGCCGTGGGTGTTCAAATAACATGGACTTTTCCCGCTTTTATACTTCTACTTTTCACTTAACACTTTCCACTGCCTACTGATTTTACAATGCCGGGAGGGGGATTTGAACCCCCACGGCTTACGCCATACGCCCCTCAAACGTACGTGTCTGCCAGTTCCACCATCCCGGCTTATTTATATTATACTGTTTTCCCGTTTCAAATAAAGTTCAGCACAAAATCTGGCAATCTTTCTTACCCTTCCAATATAACGCACCCTCTCACTGACACTTATCGCCTTCCTCGCATCAAGCAGGTTAAAAATGTGAGATAGTTTTAATACATAGTCATAGGCAGGATACAGAACCCCTTCATCCAGAATCCTTGCTGCCTCCGCCTCAAACCTGTCAAAAAACTCAAACAGAAGAGCAGTATCCGCCTTGTCAAAAGCATAGACAGAATAGTCTATTTCCCTGTTTTTATGTATCTGTTCGTAGGTAATATCCTTGTTCCACTGGAGGTTATAAACACTGTCCTTTTTTTGAATGAAATTAGCAATCCTGTCCAGACCGTAGGTTATCTCTACTGAGGGAGGCATCAGGTCTATGCCTCCCGCCTGCTGCATATATGTAAACTGTGTAATCTCCAGACCGTCAAGCCATACCTCCCAGCCCACACCCCATGCCCCCAGCGTCGGAGCCTCCCAGTTATCCTCCACAAACCTTATGTCATGTTTTGACACTTCTATTCCTATTGATTCAAGACTGTCCATATAAATATCCTGTATCTTTTCAGGCGGAGGTTTCATTATCACCTGTATCTGGTGGTGCATATACAAACGCACTGGATTGTCTCCGTACCTTCCGTCTGCAGGTCTTACCGACGGTTCCATATACACGACATTCCAGTTATTTCCCCCGAGAATCCCAAAAAAAGTAGCCGGATTTAGTGTACCTGCCCCCACCTCAACATTATAAGGGTGCCACAAAAAACAGCCCTTTTTAAGCCAGAAACCTTCAAGATTCCTCCATATCTCCTGAAACGTCATCCGATTATACATTTCTCTACCCTAAATCCCCCTTGAATTCCCCCTTTGACAAAGGGGGGATACAGGGGGATTTGCCCAGTCTATCTCTCCTCACCTTTAAAATCTACGCTTAATTATAAGATATTTCCCTCATCAAAGCAAAAACTGAAATACACAACTTGACGGAAACTTGAAGATGTATTTTAATATATCTTCACATAAATAAAATTAAGGCGTTAAATCTGGAGGATAATGTGACAGAAGAGAAACAAAAAAAGAATCTATTATGGTATGATGCAAACAAACTTACAGTTGAGGGTAAAGGCTGGAAAGACACCGAATCATTTTATGACAGACTGCCCGTAAAGGCCAAAGGTATCGTAAGACCCCCTGTTTGGGAACTGGGCAAGTGTTCAGCAGGAATCAGCATACTCTTTTCAACAGACAGTCCCTCCCTGTCGGTTAAGTGGGACGGGTTCAAGTCTATGGGGCATATGACTGCAGTGGGGGTAAGCGGTCTTGACCTGTACGTAAGATACAAAAAACAATGGAGGTGGTTAGCGGTAGGCATCCCTTCTCAAGAATTGAATGAGACAGTGCTGTTTGAAGACATCCAGAGTGAACAGAGAGA
Organism: uncultured bacterium; assembly: GCA_964406415.1. Classification (GTDB taxonomy): domain Bacteria; phylum Ratteibacteria; class UBA8468; order B48-G9; family JAFGKM01; genus JAFGKM01. The sequence continues at coordinate 4,552 of CAYORP010000090.1, read as the reverse complement.
CTACATATTGTACCTACCACTGTATAACCCGGTTCATAAGGTTGAACTGGGCATCCCTGAGAAATTTAAACTGAAGGCATCCTCTTCCAGAAAGAAAAAACCCATTGTTTTCTATGGAACCTCCATCACCCAGGGTGGATGTGCTTCAAGACCGGGGATGTGTTATTCTGCTATACTGGGACGCTGGCTAAACAATCCCACAATCAATCTTGGATTTTCTGGAAACGGCATTATGGAACCGGAGGTGATTGACCTCCTCTGTGAACTGGACCCTGCTGTTTATGTCCTGGATAACATACCCAATATGAACGAATCAGGTATCAATGAAAGAGAAGAACCCGCCATCCGAAAACTTAGAAACGCACATCCCGGGACACCCATTGTTCTGGTTGACGGCAGATTCCACTGTGATGCATTTCTAAACAAGAAGAAAATGGATAATGTTGCATCTGCAAACAGAGCACAGCGCAACATTTACGAAAAACTGGTCCGTGAAGGATTTAAAAAACTGTATCATATAAAAGGCATCGCAATAATTGGAACAGACGGTGAAGCAACAGTTGACAGTTCTCATTTTACCGACCTTGGATTTATGCGTTTTTCAGAAAAATTATTTGTTCCCTTGAAAAAACTCATTAAAGAGGCGTAGTCTAACAATTAAGATACCTATCTAAAAAGGAATAAAAAATGGAAAATAAGATAGTATTCGGTCCGGTACCATCAAGGAGACTGGGACAGAGTCTTGGAATAAACAACATCCCACCAAAGATATGCAGTTACTCCTGCGTCTACTGCCAGGTTGGTATAACAAAAGCACTATCAGTAAAAAGGAGAATATTCTATCCTGTAGAGAAGATAGTCAGTGAGGTCCGCTCAACCCTTGCCAATCTGGAAACAAGGAAAGAAAAGATTGACTTCATAACATTTGTCCCTGACGGGGAACCGACCCTTGACGCTAACCTGGGCAAGGAAATAGAAGAAATAAGAAAATTCACTTCCATAAAAATAGCGGTTATTACCAATGCATCACTCCTCTGGCAAGAGGAAGTCCGTCAGGATTTAAACAAAGCCGACCTTGTATCAATCAAGATGGATACTGTTGAAAAGAGTGTATGGGAAAAGATTGACAGGCCATCTCCTGCCCTTGATTTTGATATACTTCTTGATGGTGTAAAGAGGTTTGCCAAAGAGTTTAAAGGAAGTCTGTTATCAGAAACACTTATGGTAAAGGATATAAATGATACTGAAGAAGGACTTATAAAAACTGCAGGATTTTTATCCATTATAAAACCTGCAGTTGCTTATATTGGCATAGCAACAAGACCTCCTGCAGAAGGTTGGGTTGTGCCCCCGGATGAAGAAAAGATAACCCGGGCATATCAAATCTTCAAAGAATATAAACTAAATGCGGAACTGATAATAGGGGGAGTAGATGGCAGTTTTGGTTTTACCGGGGACATACAAAAGGATATTCTTAATACTGTTTCAGTTCATCCAATGACCAAACAGCAGATTGAAACTCTTCTGAAAAAAGCAGGCAGTTCATGGACTCTTATAGAACAGATGTTAAAAGAAAAGAGAATAAAAGAGATTGACTATCGCAACCAGAAATACTACCTGAAAAACTTCACCCTGCAATAACCTTAAATTGATAAAGTGAAAGATAGATATGAATAGCAAACAGGATGTTATTGATATCGGCAGTCGGAGAGAACTGTTTGTGGATGAATATCTCATTGACCGTATGAAAGGTAACGTACAATTTCAATTACACCAACCCCTCCGCCGCGAAATAGTCTTCCGCACCAATGCACCATGGGAAGGAAATGGAAGCAACTATCAGAGTGTATTCCGTGATGGTGATAAGATGCGTTTATACTATAGAGGAGGCCATCATCCTGCATCTGAGGCATACAAGCGTGAACCCCGTACCGTTGAAATCCTGTGCCTTGCTGAAAGTACCGATGGTATCAACTGGGTACGGACTGAACCTGGAATCTGCGAATACCGCGGTTCTTATCACAACAATATAATCCTTACTAAGGATATGGTAAAAGTTTTTGAGGGAAGCCCAGCCCATACTGCCGTGTTCAAAGATACCAACCCTGCATCCCCAAAGGAAGAACTATACAAGATGGTAATCAGAGGGAAAGGCGGTCTGTATTTACTTGCATCACCTGATGGAGTACATTTCCAGCCGAAAAGCAATAAACCTTTTATGACTGTGGGTGCTTTTGACTCACAGAATCTCGCCTTCTGGGATACAGTAAGAAATGAGTACCGTCTTTATCACAGAGGGCTCAAGGATGGATTACGGGACATCCTTACCTCAAGTGCACCAAATTTTGAAAGTTTCCCGGAACCTGCATGGCTATCTTACCCTGAGAGTTCTGTTATGACTCTATATACCAACCAGATACAACCTTACTACCGTGCGCCTCATATTTTTGTGGGCTTCCCCACGCGGTACATAGAACGGGGTTGGTCCGGTCCTATGCTTGACCTCCCAGGTTTGAAAGAACGCCTGGCAAGAGCAAAACGCCATCCAAGATACGGGATGGCTCTCACAGAGGCAGTATTTATGACAAGCAGAGATGGTTTACATTTCAAACGATGGAGCGAAGCATTCATACGACCAGGACCGCGGCAGAGAGAATCATGGGTATACGGGGATAACTACATCTTCTGGGGGATGTACGAAACCCCGTCAGGTACTGAAGATGCACCTGACGAACTGAGCCTTATGGCTACCGAGGGATACTGGGAAGGAGAAGATACTGCATTCAGACGTTACACACTCCGCATAGATGGTTTCGTATCATTAAGAGCACCTTATTCTGGAGGGGAGATAACCACAAAACCTCTTACATTCAGCGGTGGCAGCCTTTCGGTCAATGCCGAAACAAGTGCCTACGGTTCTTTCAGACTGGAGATACAGGATATCTCTGGTAAACCTCTGCAAGGTTTTTCTATTAATGAATGTGAACCGATTTTTTGTGACAGTCTTGACTATACTGTCCGGTGGAACTCACCTGCCAAAGGGGACCTGCGTTCACTCTCGGGCAAACCCATCAGGCTGAGGATGATTCTTCAGGATGCTGACATCTACTCTTTTAAATTTGTACCATTTCGACCTGCACCTGCAAACAAAATAGTTCCTAAGTAAAAAATATTATTGACTAAACTGAGGTACCGGCAAGGTAGCCGGTGGTAAAGGCAGCCTGCAGGTTGTAGCCGCCTGTTTTACCATCAATGTCTATCACCTCACCAGCGAAAAAAACACCCGGAGTGACTTTTGACTCCATTGTCTTTGGATTTATCTGGGATACATCAACCCCACCGCGGGTTACCATGCTGTCGGTAAAAGACCTTGGACCGCTGACTAAAAACTCAAAACCCATAAGAGTTTTTGTGATTTTGTTCCTCTCTTCTCTGGTACACTGGTTTGCCTGTTTCTCCCCTGCTACTCCTGCATACTGAAGAAATGAGGATATAAGACCCGCAGGCAGAATATTCTTTAAGAGGTTTTTTAACTGCTTTCTGGGGTTTGTTTTTAACTCCCTGCATAAACGGCTGTCAATTTTTTCTTCAGAGAGGGCAGGCTTAAGATTTATTGACAGTTTTACCTCACCCCTGTCAAGGTTTTCAGAAACAGCACCGCTCAGATTAAGAACTGCGGGACCGCTCAATCCATAGTGGGTAAAAAGCACCTCTCCGAACTCCTCACCTATCTTTTTACCATTTAGAGATGCCGTAATCCTGACATTTTTAAGCGTTATGCCGCAGCAACTTCTGGTAATATTTTTACTCCGGACCTCAATACCGCAGAGGGCAGGAACAGTCTTTGTAACCGTATGTCCTGTCTTCTTCGCCAGCATATAACCCCCACCGCTGGAACCCGTTTTTGGAAAACTTCTTCCCCCGCAGGCAATTACCACCTTTCTGCCCATAAACCTTTTCTTTGACGCAAACACCTCAAAAAAACCGCTTTTCCGGATAATATCTGTTACCAACCTTCCTGTATTTAATTTCACACCGGTTTCTTTCAGAACCCTTATGAGGGTTTTAACTATGTCCCCCGCATCATCACTTTCGGGATATACCCTGTTGCCGCGTTCCACCTTTAGAGGTAGACCCTTACTTTCAAAAAATGCAATCAGGTCGCTATTAAAAAATCGGGCAAACCCGTTCCTGAGAAAACTTCCGTTTCTGTACCTTGTGAGAAAATCTTCAATATCCTCAATATGTGTCAGGTTGCCTCTTTTATTGCCCGTGAGAAGAAGTTTCTTACCTATTTCATTATTTCTTTCAATCAAAAGTACGCTCTTTCCCCTCTCCCCCGCCTTTATTGCAGTCATACATCCGGCAGGTCCTCCTCCAATAACAATAACATCAAATATTTCCATCTTTTCATCCTCCCTCCGTTCCATGCCGGGGATGGAACGGGGTGGGGTCACTTGGGGAAGTCAAACTTTATATCAACATCCTTTTTGTCTTCCGGGGAGGCCTCAAAAAGTGGTTTATCCTTATATCCGAGCATCCCCGCCACAAT
>CAYORP010000089.1:0-6006 GCA_964406415.1 uncultured bacterium | reverse complement strand
CTTGAAGACTCAGGATATATGGCACGCGCGGCTTTCGTAACTGACAGACTAATGCACAGGGTTGGACTGCACGGCAAGAGTGCTATACCTTTAATACTGGGTTTTGGATGTAACGTCCCTGCAATAATGGCAACCCGAACGCTTGAAACAAAAAAAGACAGGATTATAACCATCCTCGCCCTGCCATTCATGAGTTGTTCTGCCAAATTACCGGTTTACCTTCTATTTACCGGAATATTCTTTAAAAAACACCAGGGAAGTATACTGTTTTCTCTGTATGCCACGGGTGTAATCCTTGGATTGCTAACGGCAAGACTGTTTAAAACTCTTTTTTTTAAAGGTGAAACAACACCCATTATTATGGAACTTCCCCCATACCATGCGCCTGAAATAAAAAATATGGCGATATCTGCATGGGAAAGGTCATATCTATTTTTAAGGAAGGCGGGGACCCTCATATTTGGAGGTGTGGTACTGGTATGGTTTTTGAGCTATTTCCCGCTTTCTGCCGGTTACGCGGGCGAAAACAGTCTTACAGGGAGCATAGGGAGAACAATAGCCCCTATACTAAAACCTGCCGGCTTCGGCTTCTGGCAGGCAGGGGTTGCACTTTTATTCGGCCTTGTGGCAAAAGAACTTGTTGTGGGAACCTTCGGAACGGTCCTTGGCGGAGAGACATCAATGGTCTCAGTATTATCTGAATTGTTCACTCCAGTCTCGGCTTATGCCTTCATGCTGATGACCCTTCTTTACATCCCATGTTTTGCAACCATTGCCGTAATTAAACAGGAAATCGGTATAAAATGGGCGGTGATTGCAACACTGTGGTCTATTTTTATCGGCTGGCTTGTTGCTGTGATATTTTACAACGTATTTAAACTTTTTTAATAAGGTTTCCCCCGTTCCATCCCCGGCATGGAACGGGGGTTGTTCCATGCCGGGGATGGAACGCAGGGATTAGAAGAGACCTGTAATCTTGCCTTCACTGTCTATATCCATTCTGGTACCTGCAGGGACAGTCGGAAGTCCGGGCATGGTTCTCATATCCCCGCATAAAGGACACATAAAACCTGCTCCCGCTGAAAGTCTTACCTCCCTTACTGGAAGTGTGAACCCTATCGGTCTGCCCTTAAGGTCAGGGTCATGCGAAAGAGACAGGTGCGTCTTTGCCATACAGATAGGAAGTTTTCCAAAACCCCATCTTGTATAGGTGTCTATGTTTTCTTCAGCAAGTGGACTGTATTCAACCTTTGCCGCTCCGTACACCTTCGTTGCTATTGCTTCTATCTTCTGTTTGACAGACCAGTCATCAGGATACAATAACCTGAAATTACTCTTTTTTTCACAGTTTTTGATTACCTTTTCCGCAAGGTCTATTCCACCTTCTCCACCCTTTGCCCATACCTCACTGACCGAAACGTCATCAGCCCCGGCGGTCATAGCAGCCTCTTTAAGGGTTTCTATCTCCTTGTCAGTGTCCGTTGTAAACCGGTTTATTGAAACCACAACAGGAAGACCGAAAAGTTTTACATTTTCAATCTGTTTTACCATATTGCAGATACCTTCTTTCAAAGACGGAATATTTTCTTCAACAAGGCCTTTATCAAGTGTTTTCCCCGGTATAACCTTAAACCTTCCGCTGTGCATCTTCAGTGCTCTGACGCTGCTTACAAGCACCACACAGTCAGGTTTAAGACCGCTGTATCTGCATTTTATGTTCATAAATTTTTCCATACCACAGTCGGCACCAAACCCACTTTCCGTAATCACATAGTCAGCCAGTTTCAGGGCAATCCTGTCTGCTATGATGGAACTGTTGCCATGTGCTATGTTGGCAAAGGGACCTGCATGGACGAATACTGGCGTGTGCTCAAGGGTCTGCATAAGGGTGGGGTTTATTGAATCCTTCAGAAGAACCGCCATTGCACCGGCGGCTTTCAGGTCTTCTGCAGTTACAGGTTTTTCACTTCCGGTCTGGGCTACAATAATATTTCCGAGTCGTTTGCGCAAATCAAAAAGTCCTTCTGTAAGAGCAAGGATAGCCATTACCTCTGATGCACTTGTTATGTCAAAACCTGTTTCTCTCTGTATCCCATTTTCTTTACCGCCAATGCCTGTAACAATCTTTCTTAATGCCCTGTCGGAGATGTCCAGAACCCTGCGCCAGGTTATTGAAACCGGGTCTATGCCAAGGGGATTTTTTTTCAACAGGGAATTGTCCAGAAACGCAGAAAGAAGGTTATGTGCGAGACCTACTGCATGAGAATCACCTGTGAGATGCAGGTTAAAGTCCTCCATAGGAATGACCTGCGAGTATCCACCTCCGGCGGCACCACCCTTGATACCGAAGACTGGACCGAGAGAAGGCTGTCTTATACAGGTAAATACACTTTTCTTCAGTTTACCTATTGCCTGTGAAAGACCTATGGTGGTTACTGTTTTGCCTTCACCGAGTGGAGTGGGGGTTATCGCAGTAATATCAACGTATTTGCCGTCTTTATTTTCGCTCATACCGTTCAGTATATCAAGGGACACCTTTGCCTTGTAATGCCCGTAAGGTTCAAGATATATTTCGTTAATACCTGCTCTCTGCGCTATCTCTTCAATCCTCAGAATTTTTGACTTTTGTGCGATCTGTAGGTCGCTCAACATTTTCCTGTTTCTCCTTTACCCCGAACCGACGTTTTTTGCTTGTCTTGCGAGGGGTTTACGATTTATCTTCTTAAAGCCCTGCTGTTTCAAGTACTGCAGGGATATATCTTTCCCATCCCAGAGGCATTATGTGCATACCCTGACACAGGTCTTTCATCCCTTTTGCAAGTTCGGCTGCTATCTGGATGCTTATCTTCGGCCTCTCCTTCTTGTCTGCGGATGCCAGCATCTTTATGTATCTATCCGGCACATTCACACCCGCAACGTTCTCATTCATAAACCTTGCCATACCAGCGGATTTCAGAAGCACTATGCCTCCGAGTACAGGTACGCCGAACCTGGAAGCATCCTTCATAAACGCCTCAAAGGTGGCAAGGTCGTAAACAGCCTGTGTCTGGAAGAATCTTGCCCCTGTCTCAATCTTTTTCTCCATCTTTATCAGTTGCAGTTCCAACGGGTCATAGCCGGGGTTTACCACCGCACCGAGAAAGAAATCCGGTTTCCCGTCCAGTTCGTTGCCAACCATATCCTTTCCTTCCATAAGACCCGATGCCACCTTCAACAGGGAAACAGAATCAAGGTCAAAAACCGGCTTTGCCTGAGGGTGGTCTCCCAGCACTGTGTGGTCACCGGTAAGAAGAAGCACGTTCCTGATGCCCAGCACTGCAGCACTCAAAAGGTCTGATTGTAAAGCAAGACGGTTTCTGTCTCTACATGTAAGTTGATAAATAGGTTCCAGTCCCCTTTCTACAAGCAGTCTGCAGACTGCAAGAGAACCCAGCCGCATAACGGAACTCTGCATGTCCGTGACGTTAAAGGCATCCGCTCTTTCTTTCAGGTGTTCCGCCTCTTCAATATGGGGCATTATATTGGTGCCCTTGGGAGGACCTACCTCACTGGTAATGATAAACTTACCGTTTTTAAGTTTCTCTTCAAGGTTCATTTTTTATGCTCCTTATTTTAAGTTTTTCACTTACCACCTATCACTTTTCACTGACCACTGCTTTTACTATAGGGTTGTAGTCTCTTATGTTGACGCCGGATTTTTTCAGCATGTCTGTTTTACCTGTTTCTTTAAGTCTCTTGTATATTGCTATCCATGCACAGTCCATTTCAGGATTTACCTCGCACTTACCGTTTTTTGCCCCACCACATGGACCGTTAAGAAGCCCTTTAGGACAGGCAGTTACGGGACATATTCCTCCTGTGAGATTCAACCAGCAATGCCCGCACTGTTCACAGTCAAAATCCTGAGCGGTTACACCCTGAAACCCGTTAATGTAGAATGTATCGCAGCCCGGCAGAACTATTTTCTCTTCAATGAGTTTTGATACAACCTGAACCCCCACTCCGCAGGAAAAGACCAGTATGGCCTTTGATTCTTTCACTTCCTTACCAAATCTTTCAAGATACCTGCGGGTAAAGTCTTCATTACACAAATAGTCTATTCTCGCCACCCCTCTGATATACTCCTGTCCTTCCCTGAGCAGGTCGTCTATCTCATCCTCAGGGAAGTACACCTCTTTACACCCGAAGCACTTGAAGACAAACGGGCGGTATTCTTTCAGTATCTCCAGTATCTTCTGATGTTCCTTAACCTTTGTTATCAGCATATTTTTTTGCCTTTTTTATGAAACCGATAAGGTCTATCTTTGAAGGACATATATACTGACAGGAGCCACACTCAATACAATTCTTGACTCCGTAGTCTGCCGCCTTTTTCCACTGACCTTTTTTACCGTAATAGGCGTAATAAAGCGGATAAAGTCCCACAGGACATACATCAGCACACCTTCCACACTTAATACACTCATTTTCTTCAGACGGTTTTACAATGGGTCTCTCAAGAAGCAGAAGCCCCGTCGTCCCTTTTATGACCGCAGACTCTGTACTGGTCTGAACAATCCCCATCATTGGACCGCCCATCTTAAGTTCGTAATCCCCGTTCAGTTTGCTAACAACCTCGCTGTCAAAACAGGCATTCAGAATATTGTAAAAAGGCATGCCTATCTTAACAGTGTAGTTCCCGGGTTTTACCACACCCTCGCCTGCAATCGTAATAACCCTCTCAAAAAGAGGCATACCTTTGTAAATAGCCCTGTACATTGAGTACAGAGTACCGACATTAAGAACGACGACGCCAACGTCAAATGGCAGACCATCTTCAGGAACATCCCTGTCCAGAAGTGTTTTTATAAGCATTCTTTCGGCACCCTGTGGATACTTTGTTTTTACCGGTGTGACCTCAACATCATTATAGATACTTTTACAACTGTTTGTTATTGACGCTATTGCCTCTTTTTTATTGTCCTCTATGGCAAAAATTACCTTTCCGGTACACAAAAGTTTCTGCGCTATCTTTACGCCTTTAAGTATCTCCTCCGGGTGTTCTATCATCAGGCGGTTGTCGGAATTAAGGTAAGGCTCGCATTCGCAACCGTTAATGAGCAACGTATCAACGGGCATGGGAGGACAAAGTTTAACAGATGTGGGGAACATCGCTCCACCAAGTCCAACAATACCCTTGTCTTTCAGAACTTCCAGTAGTTTTTCACTGGAAAGGCCTTCCCATCCTGAAACCGGTTGAACTGCAGGGTCAATCGTATCCAGACCGTCATTTTCAATGACTATTGCCGGCTGAAGAATCTGTGAAACGGGATGCATCCTTTCCTCAACCGCTATCACCCTCCCGCTGACACCAGAGTGTACAGGAGCAGATATCAAACCTGTAGATTCCCCGAGTTTCTGCCCAATTTTTACAACCTCTCCGATTTTCACAACGGGCTTTGCAGGCAGGCCTGTATGCTGTGAAAGAAAAACAAATATCTTCTCAGGGGGGATAAGATTCTCAACAAATCTTGACTCCGTTTCCCTCTTCCTTTCCTGTGGATGAACACCTCCATAAAATCCTTTTGCCCTTTCATTCTGATTTAATTTTCTGATTTTCTCCTTTTCCTCAAACCCGAAAATATTGTAGTCTCTTATCTCCACGTCATGAGAAAGACTCCTGCCCTGTTTTTTAAGGCGTTTATATATCTCAACCCACACGCACGGACGTGTTCTGTCAATCTCACACATACCATCCTTGGTGGCTCCGCCACAGGGTCCGTTAAGCAGACCTTTCGGACAGTTAGCTATCGGGCAGATGCCCGCAGTATTTCCCAGGTAACACTGTCCGCAGGCAGCACACCTCTCGGCACCGAGAGCAACCCCATGATACCCCACAATTCCTGGGGCATCACCATCCTGAGGAAACGAATCCGCGAGTGCAAAAACCCTCCTTTTGCTGCATAATCCGGCCACAAACTGTATGCCTATGCCGCATGAAATTACACCTATAGGTTCATTCCCTTG
>CAYORP010000088.1:0-9414 GCA_964406415.1 uncultured bacterium | reverse complement strand
GAGCCTTCTGTCTCATCCTCTGTGATATTTACGTAATCTGCCTCGGGCTGCCAATCAGGATTGTCCTTAAAATGTGCATATGCTCTATAGGCACCGGCTTCGGCAATGTAGAATGCCTTTTCCCTGTTAAGACGTTTTTTTGCACCTATCTGTTCCAGACCACCTACATACAGGATACCCATACCGAGTATCAGTGTAATAACAATGAATATAAGCACCATCGGCAGAAGGTATCCTTTGTTATTGATTTGTGTTTTCATTGTCAGTTCCTCAGGCGGACAAAGAACTGGTTCTCAATTTTCCTGTCTGCTATTCTTCCCGCACCTGCCACGGTAATCTCCACAAACAGAGTTTTATGTAACCCGTGCCTCTCATCCTCTTCATCAGGATACTTAACGTCAGACTCATAAAAAGATATCGTATGGAGAGTTTTTACTACAATATATTCATCGCCAGTATCCATGTCTTTCAATATAAGTTCACTTCCGTCTTTTCTAAACTCTTTCGTCCACTCATTATCCTCTGCATCCCTTCCTCTGAGTGTAATGCCCGTATGGTCCTCAGTGATATTATCCTCCATCCCATCGCCCCATTCCGCTTCCTCAAGCACCGACTTAACAGTAAGAGATGCCAGGTCCATATCCTCCTGTAATGCTTTAATCTCACGGCTCGTGAACCAGTCTTTGTAGGCAGAATAGAGCAGGGTGGTTACAGCAAAAAGACCTATTGCTGCGATAACTGTAACAACCATTAACTCTATTAATGTGAATCCTGATTTCCTTTTCATTTTTATAAGTCAAATATATAGGTGCTAAGAGAGACTTCTTTGTTATTTTCTCCTTGGGGCCAGGAAACCGTCACATTCACAGATTTATAACTAATGCCATTTTCTTCAACAGGGGCTATCGTGGTGGTTACTGTAGCAGTTATAGGATTATCCCTATCCCCAATATCTTCATCTTTGGGAGGACCTTCCTCGATAGCGTCATAATCTAATCCTTTTATCATCTCCATCTTTTCTATTGCAGACCAGGTTGCATATCTTTCAAGGCGAGCATTGTACAGATTTCTGCGGTTTGCATAGAAAAAAGCGGAAGTGCCTATCAGCCCTATGGCGAGTATGACTGTTGCGAGTAATACCTCAACCAGTGTGAAGCCATAATTCTTCTTCATTCTGTTCCCATACGTTTCTTCTCTTCCTGTGCTATTACACTTGCCTGCTTATCCGTTATAATCTTTGGAGTCAGAAACATTACCAGGTCCGTCTTATCTGTCCGTTTATCGGTTCTGCTGAACAGAAACGGGAGAATATCGCCGAGTATGGGAACCTTGCTTTTTGTTTCCTCAGTATTTTTACTGAGTAGACCTCCTATAACAAGCGTCTCGCCATTCTTTACCATAACCTTCGTTTTTGCGGTTCTTTTGTTAATGTCTATCGCATCCGGGAAAATGGCGGATGCGGATGGAGAACTGACGGTAGGCTCCACATCAAGGGTTATATAACCCTCCGCATTTATGTGCGGAGTCACATTCAAGATTATACCGACGTCTTTATACTTGTATTCATAGACGTAGTCACTGACACCACGGGCAGTATCAATATCTTCCAGTCTTCTTTCTGGAGAAACTGCCATCTCCTTGGTAATTTTGATTTCTGCTGGAGAATCGTTCAGTGTTGTTATCCGCGGATTTGCAAGTATGTTTGCTTCTCCCTTAGACTCAAGTATTCTCAAACTGGCAGTAAGTTCCTGTAGGGATATTGTACCGAGGGTAAACTGCGGTCCCTGGGTTTCACTTGTCTGTTCACCTCTTCTCGGACCTACAATCTCCCTCGTATAACTTTCTGACCACGGAAAGGAGGTATCAAGGGCAGGACCAAAGGCACTGGCTGCAAGGTTCCAGTTTATGCCGAGGTCTTTTAAACTATCTGTGGTCAGTTCAACGAGAACCGCCTCTATTGCCACCTGTGACACTACCTTGTCAAGAGATTTTATAACGGCCCCGAGTTCCTTAAGACCTTCCGGATTATCTCGTAAAGTAACGCTGTTGGTTCTCTTATCAACAGCAACCTGTCCGCTTTCACCTACGAGAGGAGTCAGCATCTTTCCCATATCCTCAGCCTTTGCATACTGAAGGAAGAAAGTTTCGCTTTTCAAAGACGGCTTATCAACAGGCATAGACTCCCTTACGATGTATATCTCAGTACCAGTCATCTTTTCTCTGTACAGACCGTTTGCATTCAGTATGGAATCAATCGCCGCTTCACCTGAAACGTTTTCAAGGTAGGCACTTATGAGACGTTCTCCAAGTTCGGCATTCGTTATCATCTTTATTCCTGTAATCTTACTTAAACTTTGAAGGACGTGGCTCAGTTTTGCTTGATAAAAAGTCAGAGTGGTTACCTCTGCTTTTACCGGTGGTCCTGCGCTGATAAATAATATACACATAAAAATTAGTATCACTATAAATCTTATCTGCTTTTTCATTTTAGTCCTCTCCTATTTTTTCATTTCTATCGGAAATATATCTTCACCGCGCTTGACCAGAACCCTGTCTTTTTCTATTTTATAAACCTCAAATTCTCCTATGTGTTCACCTTCCTGTTTTACCTCATTGCCTATAATTGCAAGAGAAGACGAACCATTAGAAATTATCCCTGTGATACTGAACTCTGGCGTTACAGTTTTTTCTTCCGCGGGAGCAGCGCTTTCGGAAATTATCTCTCTCTGCTGTATCAGAGAAACAAAGGGGTCTTTTCCCATATGTAAAGCCGGAGCCCTTTCTCCATCTTCAAGGGTGCTTATAGACTTGTGCAGTTTGTGGAGGTTGTCTTCAACCCTCTCTATATCAATAATTTTTTTATCCGCTGGCTCTTCTGTCTCAAGACTCATAACCCCGATTGCACTGCAATGCAATAGAATGCAGACCGATACAATTATAAAAACGCAATTAACTCTCAGTTTTTTTTGCATCTAAGGCATCCCCTTTAAGCCCGAGAAAAGTGAAATCATACAGTGTTTTATTGCCATCTGCCCTTCCCTCGGTAATGGTTATCTCTTGAAGTATAAGAAATTTTTTGCTGTGCTCAATCTCACTTATCATATGAAGAACGTCAGGAAAACTTCCGGCAGTCTTTACGTTCCACGCATAATACAATTTCTCCTTTTCCCGCCTTGCAGAGTTTTCCAGTACTGATACCTGAAGCAGGTCAAGGTTCGCTTTTTTCGTCATCGTATACACATAGTTGTAAAAGGTCAAGCCCGAATCAATATTTTCACTCTCCACCCAGATAAAATTTCTCTTCTGTACAGCGGCTGTTTTAATCGCTTTATCCAGCGAGTTTATAAAATCGGGAGAGGAGGTTATCTTCATATGGTTATATTCCATCCTCGCTTTTTCAGCATTGTATTTTTCTATGGTGCTTTTCTGCGGAACGATAACAAAATTATATACAAGTAACGCCACTACAATATAGGATAAGACCATCCAGATAAGATACTTTTTAATCAGATGTACAAGCATTGAACCTCCACATTTATTTCAGTTCACACTCCATATTAAAGGCCCTTACCTCTGTCACGCCCTTCGTCACTTTTCTAATCTCTTTAAGGTACACTCCGCTGAATATCTCACCTCTGCTCATGTTTCTTACAAACCTGTCTATTGCTTCCCTCTCGTTAACAATTTCAGGGAATACATAGCCACTTATTATTATCATAGTTTGGCCTTTCTTTCCCTCTGGTTGTGTTGCAGTATCCTTCACGGAAAATCTTTCCAGCCATATTCCCTGAGGGACGTTCTGGCCGGTAAAATAAAGTATCGGCGTCCAAACAATTCTCTTTTCCGCTTCGGAGGAAAAAATCTCCAGATTTTTTAACAGTCTCTCACTTTCCTTCTCTTTACTTCTTATATAACCCACCTTTTCCTTTTCATCTGCAATCTTACATTCAATGGCTTTTATATCATCACTAATCTTTTTGATGGCAAGTTTGTTAACGATAAAATCCATTGCCAGCACTGCAAGTAAAAAGGCAAGAACAGTAAAATATATAACGAAAAGATTGAGTACAACCCGCCGTCTTCTGAACTTTTCAAGCCGCGTCTTCAGTATATTTAACTCAATCATTTGATTTTCCTTAGTATAAGTCCCAGAGCAACTGTGAAGACCGAACCTTTTTTCTTCAGGTGCTCGGGGATAAGGAATGTTTTTGCATCAATATGTTCCAGAGGATTCCAGAGTAAAGTTTTAATTTTGGTGCGTTGTTCAAACGCCTCTGTAACTCCGGGCACAATGGAAAAACCGCCTGTCAAAAACAACGTTTCGGGGGATTTACCTGTTCTGTTTTTGAAGTACTCCATCCCTGTTACAACATCCGCCAGCAGGTCTTCAAGGTCAGCAATGACAATATCCCTGAGTTCGGATGCATTCTCTTGTTTACTGCTGTATATCTGGGCATCCTCTTTTGAAATGCCTTTTTCCTTTGCTACCGATTCGTTTATACTTTTGCCCCCGTAGGGTATATCCCTGACCAGTACAAATCCGTTCTTCTCGGCAAGAGCGAAATTGGTAGTATTATGGCCGATGTTGAGAAGAAAAACAACCCCAACCGGTTTTTTGTTAAAGAAATTAAAACAGTTCAGAATGGCAAGGGAATCATGGTCCATTATCAACGGCTTAAGTCCTGCACGATGAAGGCAACTGGTAAAAAATTCGCACCTTTCCTTCTGGCATCCTATAAAAAGAACTGTCTTTTTACCGTTTTTACCGGGAAGCAGGGTATAGTCATATTCCAGGTTTCTCGTTCCTCCGGGTACTACCTGCATCATTTCAAGGTTTACCGCCGGCTCTATCTCGTTTTCAGGAAGTTTTGGTATATCAAAATAGTGGATTACCGCACCGGAGTTGCTGAGATTGGATATTGTATTTCTTTCCCTTATCCCGTTTTTATGAAGGAACTCCCTTAACGTCTTCACAAAGGCATCCTGGTCCCTTTCAACAAGACTGTTTCTGATATCGGGAAAGGGGTTGGGGAAATGACTGATATTCTCTATGAAAAGGCGTCCGTTTCTCTCGCAACCTTCAACAACCTTCACATAGCAAGACCCTACATCCACACCCAGTTGGTATCTCATATTGCTTTCTGTTCAGTGCTTGCAGGGGTGAACCGATTCATTACCCATTATCCACCCCTGCAAGTCAATTATTAATAATATCTGTACCCTTTATTTTTTATGTTCACATCTCGTCTTTGTAAGTTTTACCGCCAGACTCCACGCGCAGTTTTCCGCCGCCTCCAGTATACTGCATGGTAACAGTAATACCATCACCCGTTGTATTAGCTAGGAAACCGCCCGGAATGAGTTCCACGGTATAATCCGTAAAGTATTTGTTGCCGGAGCCGTCCACCCCTATGAGGTCCTTATCTATTGTATATCCGTTTTTCTCCGCATAGTGAACCCTTTGCCCGGTCAAAACCGCACCGAGAAGAGCCTCTCCTTCGGCAGCCTTTGCCCTTATAACCTGTCCCCTGTAGAGCGGAATGGCTATGGCTGCAAGAACACCGACGATGATGACAACGGTCATCAATTCTATCAGCGTAAAACCGCCCTTTCTCATTCTCGTCTTCATTTTTCTCCTCCTCCTTTTCGTCCCTTCACCATATGGGACATCTAATTTTGTTGATTTTTCCACTGTTTTGTAACCTTTACACTATTGTAATTGTATCATAAACAACTTCTGATGTCAAGATTTCTTTTTCCCCTATCTCATAGCACTCGCTATGTTGAATATGGGCAGATATATTGCCAGAACAACCACACCCACAATGACACCCAACCCTACTATGAGTATCGGTTCAACAATTGATGCCAGAATGTTCAGGGTAGCATCAACCTCATCGCGGAAAAAACGCGCTGTCCGGTTAAGCATCTCTTCTATCTTTCCTGTCTCCTCCCCGACTGTAATCATCCTCACAAGAATAACAGGAAATACCCTGTGTTTTCTCATCTCTTTGCCGACCAGTGCTCCTTTTATCACTCCTTCCCTGACATTCTGAAGCGTTTTTTCAATAACCTTGTTCCCTGCTGTTCTTGAAACAATGTCAAGTGCTGGAACAATATGAACACCTCCTGTAAGTAAGGTAGCAAAAGAAGACGCAAATCTTGAAAGACTTATTTTCAACATTAACTGTCCTACAAGAGGCATCTTCAACTTTGCACCGTCAATCTTTTCTCTTCCTGCGGGAGTCTTTTTAAGAAGATATACGAACACACAGAAAGCAAAGAGCAGCAACAGAACAAAAGGCAATGCAGAAATCAAAAAACCGCTTATCCCGAGTATCAGAGTGGTGAATTTTGGCAGTTGTGCCCCGAAATCATCAAATATCTCCCTGAACTTTGGGAGAAGATAGAGGAAGACAAAAGAAACCACACCAATAAAAAAAAGCAATATGACTGCAGGATAACTCACCGCCTGTCTTATCTTACTCCTGAGAGCAATCTGGTCTTCAAGGTTTGAGGCAATCTGAGCCATCGTCTCTGCAAGAGTTCCGCTCTCCTCACCGGAAACAACAAGCGCAACATACAGAGGTGAGAATATCCGTGGATATTTTGAAAGAGCCCTGGACAGGTTACTGCCTTCCTGAATATTCTTTTTGAGACTTTTTAATACATACGCAAAATAACGGTTCACCGTCTGAGAACTCAGGTCATCCAGTGTCTCTATTATTGACACCCCGGCATCCAGCATTGCCGCAGTCTGCCGCGTAAATATTGCCAGTTCCTTCAGGTTGACCCTGCCTATTTTTGCGACAGACTTTTCCTTCCTCTCAGAGGATGTAAACTCTTTCTGACCCGACAGGGTGATATTTACGGGGAAGAGATTCTGCTTTCTCAGAAGCGTAACTACCATGAGGTGTGAAGCAGCATCAATAACGCCGTCCACCCTGTTTCCACCTGTATCTCTTGCAAGATACTGATATCTCGCCATATATCCTTTTTAGTTTCTCCCTGACCTTCCTTTGCCAAAGGGGGATAAGGGAGATTTTTAGACTACCGTTTTACTTAAAAATTCATCAACCGTTGTTACCCCGTCAAAAACCTTCTTCAGTGCCGCATCCTTAAGGGTAGGAAATCCCTGCTTATTAAACAACTCCCTCAGTTCTTCCTCCCTTTTACCTTCCAGAATAGCCCGCTTGATATCCCTGTCAAGTTTGAGAATTTCAAAGATGGCAATCCTGCCCAGATATCCGGTAAAGTTGCATTGGCTACAACCTCTACCTTTATATATCTTATGTCCATTTTTCAAAGGGATACCCATATTTCTCAGTATGTCCATTCCTTCTTTATCTTCCTGTTTACAGGTATTACATATCCTCCTGACAAGACGCTGTGCGATTACCAGATGAAGTGCCTCAACTATCAGATAGTTGGGAACACCCATATAGTTAAGACGAGAAATAGTAGAAAGAGTATCATTTGTATGCAGGGTTGATATAACAAGATGTCCTGTCAAAGCAGATTGTATAGCAATCTGCGCGGTTTCCAGGTCTCTTATTTCTCCAACCATAATAATGTCAGGGTCCTGCCTCACCATCCTTTTAAGTATTTCTGCAAAGGTAAGTCCAATTTTGGGCTTAATCTGAACCTGGTTGATGCCCTTCAGTTCATATTCGACAGGGTCTTCTATTGTAACAATGTTTTTCTCATGAGTATTTATAAAATTCAGTCCTGAATATAATGTTGTTGTTTTGCCTGAACCTGTGGGACCTGTTACAATTATCATTCCGTAAGGTTTTTTTTAATCCTTCTTTATATGTTTTCTCCTCTTCTTTTTCAAATCCCAATGTGTCAAGGCTTTTAACAAGAGACTGTCTGTCCAGAAGACGCATAACAATCTTTTCTCCGTATATTGACGGCAGAACTGAAACCCTTATATCTATATTGCGCGTTCCTATCTTGACCTTAGTTCTTCCGTCTTGAGGCAGACGTCTCTCTCCTATGTCAAGGTTGGAGAGTATCTTAATACGGGTCACTATACCTGCATACGCTGTTTTTGGGGGAGGCGGAAACTGTTGTAGAACACCATCTATTCTGAAACGTACCGAGACCTTTTCATCCTGAGGTTCAAGGTGTATGTCCGTGGCTCTCTTCTCAACGGCTTCTATAAACAGCGAATTTACAAACTTTATAATGGGTGCATCATCTGCGGCAACAATAAGTTGACTGACATCCACTTCGTTCTCATCTCTTTCTATGGACTCAAGAGCAGAAACAGTTCTTGATAAATCCACTGATTCATGGTAGTACTTGTCAAGATACTCCTCTATCTGGCTTGCCTCCGCTTTCACAACCTTTATTTTTCGGTTTGCCATCCTCATCACGGCATCAATGGCTATTATGTTGGTGGGGTCTGACATTGCCACTACAAGTTTTTCGTCTTCAATGGTCATTGCAAAAACATTGTATCTCCGGGCAATATTCTCCGGGATAATTCTCACGATATCAGATTTTATTCCTCTGACCTTTGCAAGGTTAACGAAATCGGCTCTCTTCTGTTCGGTAAGACACTCAATAATCTGCTTGTTTGTAACAAAACCCTTTTCAACAAGAATCTCCCCGAGAAATTTCTTCTCAGCGGACTGTTGGATAAGAGCACTGTCAAGCTGCTCAATGGTAAGCAACTTCTTTTCCAATAATAATTGTCCCAACTCTTTTCTTTCCATACTCTTTGGTATAATACCAAAATTATCTTCCAATGTCAAATTCCCTTTCTGTTTTAATGGAACTATATAACTCTTGCAACCATTTCATTTTTGTAAATATACCACAGAATATTTAAAATGTCAAATTTATTTTTTATTTTGTTCTGAAATCTAAAGAAGGTTATAATTTTACTATGGAAAAAAAAGAAAAACAGATTGATGAACTGGTAAAAATTCTGAATCATTACAACTACCTCTATTATGTGGAGAACAACCCTGTCGTTAGCGACTACGAATACGATAAACTTTATAAAGAACTTGAAGAACTGGAAAGAAAATTCCCTGAATATGTAAGGGAAGACTCTCCTACAAGGAAGGTTGGAGGGGAACCACTGCAAAAATTCTCAGCCGTTGAGCACAGGATACCGATGCTCAGCATTGACAACACCTATTCAAAAGAAGACCTGTTTGAGTTTGACAGACGCGTCAAAAAGTTTACTGGAATACAGGACAATATAGAGTATGTCGTTGAACTGAAATATGATGGTGTGGCAGTATCTCTCTTGTACGAGAACGGACGTTTTGTCCGCGGGGTGACCAGAGGTGACGGCTGGTGGGGAGACGATGTCACCGAAAACCTGAAGACCATAAAGACCTTTCCTCTTACAATCTCTTACAATAAGATTCTTGAAACGAGAGGTGAAGTATATAT